>QHPZ01000130.1 GCA_003219225.1 Verrucomicrobiota bacterium
CAATGCGAACGAAAGAATTCCTCAGTAAACTGGAGCACGACCGGATTGTGCAAGCGATCCGCGAGGCCGAAGCAAAAACCTCCGGAGAGGTCCGCGTTTTCATTCGGCGCGGCAACTTGGAAGGCGATCCGCTGCTCGCGGCGCAGAGACAATTTCGCCGCCTCGGGATGCATCGCACTGCCGATCGCAATGCCGTGCTCATCTTTGTCGCGCCGCGCGCCCACAAATTTGCCGTGGTCGGTGACCGGGCGATTCACGAAAAATGCGGCGAACAGTTATGGCATCGCCTCGTTGATCGAATGCAGAGACATTTTCGCAGCGAAAAATTCAGTGACGCTCTTGTCGAAGCCATAGAGGAAGCCGGGAGGGGGCTGGCCGAGCATTTTCCGAAAAGAGCGACGTCTACAGATCTGCCTGACGAAGTCGTGGAAAAATAATGGTAGGGACGGACCGCCGGGCCGTCCGCCAGCAACGGCGCGCCCGGCGGTCGCGCCCTACCAAAACGCCCCTTGCAAATCTGAAAGAATGCTCTTTATTCCACGCTCCGCAGCGAGTTTTTGAAATTACGCCGTTGGTCCCTGGGTCTCCGTCGCTGGACGCGAAACCGCACTCGCCAGGGGAAACCCGGCGCGAAGAATAACCGTAACCTCCCAGCCGGATGAGTCGCGAGATCACAATCAGAATGACGAGAAAGACAATAAAGCTCACGAATGCCGGTGTGCCGCCGGTGCGCGACTGTTCGCGAATGGTTTTGCCGGATCCTTCGTATTCACCGCGAACCGCCTTGAGAATCGAGTCGATGCCGGCAGCGAGCCCGCCTTCGTAATCGTTAGCGCGAAAATGCGGTTTGATGCGGTATTCGGTGATGTCGAACGCGGTCGCATCCGGCAGGACGGCTTCCAATCCGTAGCCGACCTGGATGAACATCTTGCGATCCTCGATAAAGACGAACAAGAGCACACCATTGCGACGTTCCTTTCTGCCGACACCCCAGGCCTGCGCGACCCGCTGCGTGTAATCGGCAATGTCTGAGTCGCTCTGCATTTTTGGAAAAACCGCGACCACAACCTGATCGGAAGTCTCGCGCTCGAATTGCGCGAGCTGCTCGTTGAATCGCAGCGCCGCCGACGGTGAAACGATGCGCGCGTAATCGTTGAAATAGCGGTCTGGCTTTGGCGGAATGACTTCGGCGGCTTGCGCGTAAATGGCCAGCAATAGGAGCGCAACAGCGAGGGGGATCCGCCGCTGTGCGGGCGATGCTAAAACAAGGCGGCGCAGCCGCGATCCACCGAAGATCGACATCTAGGGCGACGCCACTGGTGAAGCGGCTGGCGCGGGTGACGCGAAATTAAATTGCACCGGCGGCGGGCGTTCCGCACCTGCGGCCGCAGTGAAGAACGGACGCGGCGAGAAACCGAACATCCCGGCGATCATATTGGTCGGAAAACTGCGCACAGCGACGTTATAGCTTTGCACAACGCTGTTGAAGTTGCCGCGCTCAACCGCGATCCGGTTCTCAGTGCCTTCGAGCTGGGCCTGCAAACTTTGGAAATTCTGGTTGGCGCGCAGCTCCGGATATCGCTCGACCACGACGAGCAACCGCGAGAGCGCGTTGCTCAATTGCCCCTGCGCCGCCTGGAATTCCTGCAACTGCGCGGCATCGCTAGGCGCTTTGTTTGGATCGAGCTGCACGCGGCCGACGCTGGCCCGCGCGTTGGTCACTTCCACGAGCGTTGATTTTTCGAAATTAGCCGCCCCGGCAACCGTGTTGACGAGATTGGGGATCAGATCGGCGCGGCGCTGATACACATTCTGCACCTGCGCCCATTGCTGATCGACGCTCTGCTGCGAACGAACGAGACGATTGTAAGTGCCGCCGAAAAACAGGGCGATAATGAAAGCGATAAAGAGAACGATCACGACGAGGCCACCGCAGCCAATGGCAAATTTGTTCATAAGATCGACAATGTGGAGGTGGATGGCGTTATCCTCAACGCGATGTTAAAAATGGCGGCGAGAATCGCGTAGATTTACGGTCGTCTTCCGAAGAAGGCTTACTTCCCGAGCACCAGGCGCAAAAAATGTGCGTCCGAGAATTTCGCGGCCCATCCTTGTCTCACGATCAGCGCGTTCAGGGAAGGAATGACGAACAGCCGTTGATAATTGGAGCCGAGCGCGACGATCATGTCGGCGCGCGCGTCTTTGCAAATGCAGACATCGGTCCAACGCGCGCGCGGCCAGGGCAAGTCGAGTTCCTTTTCAACGTCGATCTCCTGGCCATGCAGCGCGTCTCGATTGAGCCAAAACGTCAGCCCATAAGAAGGATTCACGCTCGATCCCGCGAACGCCTGGCGCAGCAGCGCCGGCGAAATAACCTGGCGCCCGTGGTAAGTGCCGCGGCCGAGGATCAGCTCGCCAAACCGCGCCCATTCGCGTGCGGTCAGCTCAAAACCGCTGGCCGGTAATGGATTGCCGCGTCGATCTTTCTTAAAATCGACGTCGTAAATGCCGAGCGGGCTGAGAACGTGCTCGGCGACGAAAGAAGCCGGCGCGCGCCCGTGCAATTTGCGGCGTAACAGTTCCGAGAAAATCTGGAGATGACTCGGCCCATAAGTGAAAACTGTTCCCGGCGGCGCGACCATCGGCAAGCGGATGGCGGTCCCGTTCCGGTCCCCGATTGATTCACGATGCAGATGCGGCCCGGGCTCAATTCCGTCCGTAAAATTGAGCAACTCGCGAACCGTAATTTGCGATCGAAGCGGGTCGCTCTTCCATTCCGAGATCGTATCGGCGACGCGGTCATCGAGTTGGAGGAGATGTTGTTGAGCGGCGACGATCGCCGCCACGCCCCAGAAACTTTTTGTGCCGCTGAAAATCGGGACCCGTCCATTGGCCTGGCCGCCGTTCGCGTAATGCTCGAAAATCGTCCGACCGTTTTGCGTCACGAGCATGGACATGCCGCGATTGCTCTCCGAATATTTGGCGGCCCGCGCGCAATCGGCCGGTTTGATCTCGGCAAGTGAGATCGTCGAGCTTACCAGAGCGAATGCGACGATCACGCTGTAGCCGCTTCGTTGTGCGAAGCGCGAGCAATCCGGAGTCATGTCTACAGAACGTCGCGGACAACGCGACGGCTACAGATTTGTTGTAGCCGCGGTCGATGAGCGCGGACCGGCGTCAGCGATGCCGGCTACAGGACGCGCGACCGGCAGATAGCGTTTGCGCAACTCCTCGACGTTTGGCAACTCGTCGAGCGTGCGCAGGCCGAAATGGTCGAGGAAAAACTCGGTTGTCTCATAGAGCAACGGGCGCCCTGGGATTTCGGCGCGACCGGCAATTTTGACGAGACCGCGTTCGAGCAGGGTCTGCAATACGCCGTCGATGGTGACGCCGCGCACGGCTTCGACATCCGCGCGGGTGATCGGCTGCCGATACGCAACGATGGCGAGCGTCTCCAGCGCAGGCGCGCTCAATCGCGTCGGTTTAGGCGGGGGGAACAACTGACGCACCCATTTGGCATACACAGGATCGCTCACGAGCTGCCAGCCTTCGGCCTTTTCGACGAGCTGAAACGCGCGCTGTTGCTCAATGTATTCGGTTTTCAGTTCCTCGAGCGCAGCCGCCACTTCCGCTTTGCGCACTCGCGCGAACTCGTTAGGCACAAGCTCGTCTTCGGCGCCGGCGCGGCCTAAAACATCGACAATCTGTTCGGCCGAGAGCGGTTTTTGTGCGCTGAATAAAAGCGCCTCGATGACTCGCGCCAAGCTCATCAATTCGTGCCGATCGCGGCTTCGATCGCCTCGGCGATGCGATTGGCGTGCTTGTCGATCTTGTCGAACTCGCGGCCTTCGATGAGCAAGCGGATTTTGGGCTCGGTCCCGGAGTAGCGCAGCAGGATCCGCCCCTTGCCCGCGAGCTCGCGTTCGACTTCATCGCGCAGTCTAACGACGTCGCGCAGTTCTTCGATTGGCGGTTTGGCTTTCACTTTCAAGTTCCGTTGCGCCTGCGGATATTTTTTCAGACACGCTTTTAGTTTGCTCAGCGGCTGGCCGGTTTGATGCATGATCCGCAAAACCTGGAGCGCGCTGATAATGCCGTCGCCGGTAGTGGTGAAATCGCGGAAGATGATGTGTCCGCTCTGTTCACCGCCCAGGTTCAGATTCTGCGCGACCATTTCCTCGATTACGTAACGGTCGCCCACTTTTGTTCGCACGACTTTCCCGCCGTAGGCAGCAATCGTTTCGTCCAGGCCAAAATTGCTCATGACCGTGGCAACGACGGTGTTGTCCCGGAGCTGTTTCGCTTGCAACAAATCGATCGCGGCGATGGCGAGGATTTCGTCGCCATCGACGATCTCGCCGTTCGCGTCGCACAGCAGGACGCGATCGGCATCGCCGTCGTGAGTAATTCCAACATCTGCGCCGCTCAGTTGGACGGCGCGTTGGATTTCCTCCGGATGCATGCTGCCGCAGCCGTCGTTGATGTTCATGCCGTTCGGCTCGTTGTGGACGACGGCGACCTCGGCCCCCAGCTCGCGCAGCACGCACGGCGTCGACTTGTAAGCGGCGCCGTTGGCGACATCGACCGCGACGCGCAACTCTTCCAGCGACATCTTCCGCGGGAAGCTCGCTTTCACGAATTCGACGTAGCGGCCGAGCGCGTCGTCGATGCGCGCGGCGCGCCCGATTTTCCCGGCCGTCGGCCGGATGGAATCGACTTCCCCGCTAAAGACGAGCCGTTCAATTTGTTCTTCTACCTGGTCGTCGAGCTTGTAACCGTCGTGGCGGAAAAATTTGATGCCGTTGTCCTCGTACGGGTTGTGCGAAGCGGAAAGGACAATCCCGGCGTCGGCGCGGAGTGAACGCGTGATGTAGGCGACGCCCGGCGTCGGCAGCGGTCCGATGATTAGAACGTCGACACCGAGCGAAGTGATCCCGGCCACGAGCGCGTTCTCGAGCATGTACCCCGAAAGACGTGTATCTTTGCCGAGTACAATTTTCGGACGCGCACCTTCGGGCGTTTTGCGCGGATTCAGCTGCGTAAAAACGTGCGCGGCTGCGCGGCCGAGCTTGAGCGCAGTCTCAGCCGTAACTGGTTCGACGTTGGCCACTCCGCGCACACCGTCGGTGCCAAAAATTTTCTTGGGCTGCGTCACGCGTTACTGAAACGCCGGAAGAGCGATTCGTAAAAGGAAACTTTGCAATGTCGATCTTGCTATAGCCGGCCTAAGTGATGCCGGGATCACCGATCCCGGCTACAACGCTGTCTCTTCATTGGCGGTTGCGCTTTCGACATCGGCTTTGGCGGCGTTCATCTCGTTGATTTTTCGGTGCAGGGTGCGGCGGCTGATGCCGAGTTTCTTCGCGGCGGCGGTGACGTTGCCGTTGGTGGTGGCGAGCGCCTGGAGGATAAGCTTTTTCTCAGTCTCGTGCAGATCAAGCGGACTCGCCTTTTCGCCGAATGCTTTGGCGGGTGAAATGCCGCGGGGCAACGTCGCGCCGGCAGCTTCTCGCACCGCGCTCGGAAGATCGCGCACCGTGATCTTTGTTCCGGTCGCCATGACGACGCCGTGCTCAATGGCGGTGCGCAGCTCGCGCACATTGCCGGGCCAATTGTAGGTGAGGAGCGCGTTCATCGCCTCCGGCGCAAGATCGACAACTTCTTTTTCGTTGAGCTTGGCGAAGTGCCGGACAAACGCGCGCACCAAAAGCGGGATATCATCTTTGCGCTCGCGCAACGGCGGCATCGTGATCCGCACGACGTTGAGCCGAAAGAAAAGATCATCGCGGAACTTTCCTTCGCGCACGAGCGCTTCGAGGTTCTTGTTCGTCGCGGCGATCAGACGCACGTCCGCGCGCAAGGTTTGATTGCCGCCGACGCGTTCGAACGCGCGCTCTTCGCTCATTACCCGCAGCAATTTCACCTGCGTGGGCGGCGGGATCTCGGCGACTTCATCGAGAAAAATCGTGCCGCCGTTCGCCTGCTCGAAGCGGCCGACCCGCCGTTCGTGCGCGCCGGTGAACGCGCCTCTTTCGTGCCCGAACAATTCGCTCTCCAGCAACGTGGGCGAGAGCGCGGCGCAATGCACCGTCACAAATTTGGCTTTGTTGCGCCGGCTCAAATTGTGAATGGCGTGCGCGGCCAGTTCCTTGCCCGTGCCGCTCTCGCCTTCGATCAACACGTTCGCGGAGGACGGCGCGACCTGCTTGATCGTGTCGAACACTTCGTGCAGCGCTGGGGATTCGCCGATGATGTTCTCCAGCCCGTAGCGCTCGTCGATCTGCTGGCGCAACGTGCGATTTTCCTGTTCGAGGTTGCGCCCCCGTAACGCGCGCGCGATCAGCATCTCGACCTTGTCGAGGTTCAGCGGTTTGGTGACGAAATCGTAGGCCCCGCGCTTCATCGCTTCGACCGCGGTATCAACCGAGCCGTAGGCAGTCATCATGATGCAAATGGGCGGGTGCGGCATTTTCAGGGCGCGCTCGATCAACTGCATGCCGTCCTCGTTGCCGAGGCGGAGATCGGTCAGGAGAAGGTCGATCTGTTCGCGCTCGAGCACGCTCATTGCCCCCGCTATGTCGCCCGCGACGTAAACGTCGTAATCGTTCTCGAGCAAACGGCGCAGGCCGTCGCGCGTATGTTTTTCGTCGTCAACGATTAGGATAGTCGGCTGCATCGGGAATCTTGTCGGTGGGCCATTTATTCTCACTCAACTGGCCAAGGTCTCAACGAGAACGTAAGACTCCGCATTCGGCTTCGACTCAGCTCCCGAGTTGAGCGAGTATTTGCGGTGAGCACGCGTCTTTTAATTGTCCTGGTCGCAGGCGCGGCCGCATTCGCGGTTCGCGCGCAGGAGGTCCTCAAACCGGCGGATCCGAACGATGGCTGGAAATTTGCGGCCAAGACCCACGACGTGACAATCTACAGTCGCATCCGCGCTAGTTCGCCGATCAAGGAGTTCAAGGCCACCGGCGAGATCGATGCGCCGAGCAAAGTCGTTTATGCGGTCATCGCCAATTTTGAACAGTACCCGCAATTCATGCCCTACACGGTGGAGTGCCGCTTGATTAGGCGTGAAGCTGACGCGCTCGTGAGTTATCAGCGCTTGTCGCCGAAAATTTGCGCCGATCGCGATTACACTTTGCGCGTCCGCGCCAAGTCGTGGCCGGTGGCGGATGGCACGACGTATCTGAACTGGTGGACTCCGGCGAATGAGCTCGGCCCGGCGGAGAAGCCTGGCGTAGTGCGCGTAAAAATCTGCGAAGGCGGCTGGCTCATTGAGCCGCAAGGCCGCGATAAAACGCACGCCACCTACTCGGTTTACACCGACACGGGCGGACTGATTCCGTCTTTTCTCGCCAATCAGGCCAGCCAGGTTGGAATCAGCCGTCTCTTCGAAGCGATCCGCAAACAAGTTAAGAACCCGCAATACTCGGTGGCCGGCGATTGAAACCGGAGATCTGCCTGTTATCGATCACTCCAAATCGGCTGCTCGGTTGAGATTGCGAAAAAGATTCTGCTCGGTCACCGGGACGGCGACAACGCGCAGTTTTACGGCTGCGACAAGGCGGCTCGTCAATTTTTGCATAGAAAAATCATTACCCTGCAGGACGCGGGCAAGATCGACACCGGCCTGGGCCGGATAAATCGCGGCGAGCGGTTCCGCGCGATCGCCGATCATCGGTAGCGCGCCGCAGCCCCAAAGCGCTCGCAGATAGGTGTGGGTCATGAACGGCATGTCGATTGCCAGCGCAAGCAGATGGCTCGTTCGGGTTTGCTCGAGCGCTGCAGCCAAACCACTGAGCGGCCCGCGTGACGGCGCCGCGTCCGCGACGAATCGAATGTCACGCGGCCGCCAATGCGGATCGATTCGCGCGGAAAGCAAAAGCTCGGCGGGTTGCAATTTCCGCAGACAATTGAGCTGTATTTGCCACAGCGGGGTTCCATGAAAAAGCAGCGCCGCTTTGTCCTCACCCATGCGGCGCGATTCGCCGCCGGCCAGGAGCACCGCGCTTAGGTTCATTTCAGCGATTCGAGAACGCGCGAGCGCAGCTCGCCGTCGTTCAGAATCTTTGCGCGCAACCCGCCGCGGCCTTTCAGGAATTGTTCCGCGCCCGGAGCGATCGCTCGGTCCATCCAGTAGCACGGGCGGCACTCGTCCGTTCCGTAAAAACGAATGCCTTGAAGTTCAAACTCCTGCCCGATCAGTTTGTTTAGATCGACATCTCGGGTGAGGACATTGCGGCGCACCGATGAGGGCGAACAATCCTGCAGTTCGAACGCGCGGCACAGCTCGGCGAAGACTTCGAGCGCGAAAAATGTGATCTGCCCTTTGTAATCATCTCGATAATCGAAGAACCGGTCACCGCGGATGCCGTGCCCGGCCACACATTCGATCATCGGCACTTCGACTGTCGGATAATCGTCCGGTTCGCGGCCGTGATGGCCAAAGTAGTTGTGCCCAGGCGAAATGTAGAGATGACAGATTTGCACCGGCGCAACAATATCGGAAGCGGCCTCAAGATGAAAGAAAAGCCCGGAGTCGGACCCAGCCAGATCATCCGCCGCAAGGAAAACGCCGCGCTTGAATATCTCCACGATGATCTGACGATCGAGGAGCCGCTCGAAATCGGGATCGGCGACAAGCCGCTGGCCACAACGATGCGAACGCCGGGCCACGATGACGAACTCGCCGCCGGCTTCCTTGTTTCCGAGGCGATTGTTCGTCGACGCAATCAGATCGCGAAGATTTCGGTCGCGAACCAGAACACGGTGATTGTCGATCTTGACGAGGGCGTTAAGCCGAAACTCGGTTCGGCACAACGTTTCGGGACGATCTCCTCCAGTTGCGGGATCTGCGGCAAAAACAGCATCGAAGCGATTCGGCAACATTTTCCGCCGATTCGAGCAACAGCGTTGCGGATCGACATCCCAACGTTGCTCTCATTCCCTGAACGGCTGCGGCAAGCGCAAAGCGATTTCGCGCGCACGGGCGGAATCCACGCCGCGGGCATATTCGAGATCGGCGGCGATTTGGAAATTGTCCGCGAAGATATCGGCCGTCACAATGCGGTCGATAAAGCGATCGGCCGCGCGTTCCTCGACGGCCTGCTCCCCTTAGATCGACATGTTCTGCTCGTCAGCGGCCGCGCTTCGTTCGAGATCGTGCAGAAAGCGCTCGCCGCCGGCATTCCGATTATCGCCGCCGTGTCTGCGCCATCCACGCTCGCGGTAAGTTTTGCCCGTGAAAACAATCAAACGTTGATCGGGTTCCTCCGCCCGCCTTCGTTTAACGTCTACGCGCACATCGAGCGGGTGATATTGGATGAGCAACAAGGAGCGGCGGCTTCCCAATCGCTGAGCTAACGACCAAACGGCGGTCTGAAGACCGCCGCGCCTTGCTTTTTATTTTTCTTGCGACGCGAACACCGCTTCGGGATCGCAGGCGGAAACTTTTCCGGCCGCAAGCCATCCGAAACGGCTGAGTAACGCGCCGATTAAGAACGAAATCGCGGCGAACGGAACAAAACCCAATGCACGAAGGACGAGTGCAAGCGGCCCGCTGAAAATCTCGCCGCCGCGAATGATCCAGCCCGACTGTGCTTCGTGCAAAGCGCGGTCGGCGGCGCCGTGTTTGTTCATTTCAAGCGAAATCCAGAGCGCGCACTCAATTCCAGCGGCGAAAAATCCGAGCGCGTTGAGCGGCGCGACTCGATAGCCGAGCAATTCGAGCAAAGCCGCGGCCGAACCGATCCCAGCGGTTCCGAAATGAATCGGAAGGAGAACGCGATGGAGATACCACGCCGGGATCGCAGTCGCGCCAAGCAGCACGCCGGTATACGTGGCGAGCAGCACGCCCCAAAATGCCGAGGCAAAAACGAGCGACCCGGCGGCGATCTTGATGAACTGGTCGAGGTCGCCCGCGAAAACGTGTCGCGCATGAAGTTCGACTGCCAGCAACGCGGGAATTGAACAGGCCCCAAAGATCGTAACGACCCACGCGCCGACCGACATGGGCGATTGGTATTTGAAGACCCGCAGCATGTTGATGAACAGGCGCGGTCGGCCTAAATCCATGGTCAACAAAATCGGTGAGATAATTGCGCCGATCGCCGCGAGCAAGATCGACATCCGCGCACGATCGAGATGATGAAAGACCGCCGACACGAGCGCGATGAGCGCGGCCATTCCAGCAATACCGCCGATGAAAAAATAAACTGGAATTTCCCAGGTCCAGACCGGCGGTTTTAGGAGCGGCTGGCCATAGTACCCAACCCGGCGCGGAATCGGGCCGCCGGCAACATCGACACCGCGACCCCGGACGATCCCTTTCCCCCAAGCTTCCTCCCGAAGCTCGTCCAGTCGTTCTTCGTCAGACATGGCCATCAGGCAAAAAAGAAGAACGTCGCGAAGACAACCAAAATCGCCGCGATCATAGTGGCGAATGCAGAGAGCCAGGCGGACCTCAGATAAATTGTCGGGACCTCCGGCTTCGGAGGAAGTCCATAGGCTTCCGGTTCGCCCAGAATTAAAAAGAAAGCGTGAATGCCGCGGACACTTGTTTCCTGCGGATCGTAAAGTTGCGCGTCACCGTAACCGTTCTCGCGCAACTGGCGCACGCGCTCATGCGCACGGGCGCGCAGATCGTCGAGCCGTCCGAAGACGATCGATTCGGTCGGACAAACTTTCGCGCAGGCCGGCACGAGCCCGCTCTTTTGTCGATCATAACAAAACGTGCATTTGAAAGCGCCGCCGGCGTCGGCCAGCGGCTCGGGGCGACGATCGATCACGCCGAAGGGGCACGAGACGACGCAATAACCGCAGCCGTTACAGACATCGTTCTGCACAAAAACCGAGCCGACCTCGGTGCGAATAATCGAGCCGGTCGGACAGGCTTCGAGGCAACCGGCTTCCTCGCAATGTTTGCAGACGTCGGAGAGAAAAACCCATCGGAACGGATCTGCCCCGTCGCCTGAAGAGCCGACGATCTGATTTCCTTTTTGTCGATCCTGCTCGAGAAACAGCACGTGTCGCCACGTGGATGCGCCGAGCCGGCCGGTGTTGTCGTAGGAACTGCCCGACCAGGTGAAGCCGTCATCCGGCACTTCGTTCCATTCCTTGCACGCGACCTCGCACGCTTTGCAGCCGATGCAGACCGTTGGGTCGGTGAAGAAACCGACGTCGACGTTTTCCCGCACATAATTGTGGCGGCGTTGGTTCGTGCTCTGCGTGCCTTCGCCGATCATGAATTTCGGTAGGGATCCCGCAGTTGCGGGAGGCCGTTCGCAACTTGCGTCCCGCGATCACGGCGCGCCCGGCGGTCGCGCCCTATCATTTTCTGTGCGCTCATTCTGCTTTGCCGTGTTTGCCCTGGCCGCGGGAAAATTTTCCGCCGGTCGGCGCGCCTGGCGGCGGTTGTTCGGGGTGCAGATTCGGCGGCCCGCTTTGCGGCGCGTAGCGGTCAAGCCAATCGCGATACGCGGCGCCGCGCGGCAAACGTCCGGGGACGATATTGCAACTCATCGCCTTGGATTCCATGATCGTGACGTTGGGTTCGCCGGAGATCGCGACGAGATCGTTGGCGGCGTCGCCGCGCAGAGGCCCAGCGGTCCCAAAATGAAATGGGATCGCGACCTGATGCACGGTCTGGCCGTTCAACTGCATCGCTCGAATTCGCCGGCTCACGAGTGCGCGCGCTTCGATCGCGCCGCGCAGCGTCACGAGACAAACATAATCGCGATTGTCGATCTTGAGATCGGTCGCGAGCTCGGGCGAAATCTCGACAAACATTTCCGGCTGCAACTCGGCGAGATGACTGAGAAATCGCGACATGCCGCCGGCGGTATGATGTTCAGTCAACCGGTAGGTCGTCAGCACAAACGGAAACCGGGGATCGCCCGGCGGCGCGAAGCGGTTTTCGCCGCGCGTGAACCAGTTCACGACCGGGTTGGTATCGCGCGAGTAAAGCTCGTTGCGCACCGGCGATTCGAGCGGCTCGTAGTGCGTCGGGAAGGGTCCATCCTGCAAACCTTTCGGCACAAACAGCCAACCGAGCCCGTCCTCATGCAAAATGAACGGCGCATCGCCGCGCTGGCCATCGAGGCCGGATTGTCCGTCCTTTGGAATGTGATCAGGCGACTTGTTAGGCTTGAAATCGGGTACGTCGATGCCGGTCCATTTTTCCGATTCCCACCAGACGAGCTTTTTGCGCTCGCTCCACGGCGCGCCGTCTGGTTTGGCGCTGGCGCGATTGTAAATGATTCGCCGATCGCTTGGCCAGGCAAAGCCCCAGCCGTGTCCGAGATAATCTCGCGACTGGCGCGTGTTGGCTTTATTGACGCCGTCTCGATTAAAAACGCCGGAGTAAATCCAGCAGCCGCACGCGGTTGAACCGTCGGCCTTCAGTTCGTTGTAATCAGCGACCTGCGGCCCGTGATGGCTTTGACCTTGTCGATCTTGCGGGAAGAGAACGCCGCCGTGCGGGCCGCGGTCAGCGACCGCGGCTACATGATCAGTGTGCCAGCCGTTGATCTCGGCGAGGACGGCTTCCATTTTCGGTTCGCCGATCTCATCCTCTGCGTACCACCAGTCGAGCGCGCGCAGCGGTTCGTCGATCAGGTCGTTTGACGCTCGTGCTTTCTCGATCAAGCGGAGCGCGAGCTGATGAATAAACCACGCTTCGGATCGACAATCGCCGGGGGGATCGACCGCTTTTTCGCGCCACTGCAGCAAACGTTGCGTGTTCGTGAACGCACCTTCTTTTTCGGCGTGACCGGCGGCCGGCAAAAAGAAAACTTCCGTCTCGATTTCCTCGGTTTTTAGTTCGCCGCGCTCGATTTCGGGCGAATCGCGCCAGAACGTAGCCGGCTCGATCTCGACCATGTCGCGGACGACAAACCATTTCAGTTTCGCCATCGATTTGCGCTGAAAACGCGAGTTCGGCGCACCCACAGCCGAATTTTGTCCCATCAAAAACATGCCATCCATTTTTCCGTCGGCGATGGCGTAGAGATATTCGAAGAAAGAATGGTCGTCGGTAATTTTTGGGATCCAATTGTAACCGAAATCATTTTCCGCAGTCGCGCGCTTGCCGTAGTACGCTTTCATCAAGCTGAGGAAATAATTCGGGAAGTTCGACCACAGGCCGGTGGGTTGGGTGTAATCGACCAGAGCCCGGTCTGGTCGTGTGCACATCGAGGTATTGTTGCAGCGTTTGCTCTTTTTCAGCGCGCGGCATCGCGAGATAGCCGGGCAAAATATCGTAGAGCGTCGGGATATCGGTTGAGCCCTGGATCGAAGCGTGGCCGCGCAGGGCGAGAATGCCGCCGCCGGGACGTCCGATATTTCCAAGCAGCAGTTGCAGGATCGACGCCGTGCGAATGATCTGGACGCCTTTCGAGTGCTGCGTCCAGCCAACCGCGTAACAGATCGCAGCGGTTTTATCCGGACCGGACGCGCGCACAAGCGCGTCGGCGACTTTTTGAAATACCGGCGGCGGAATACCGCAGACCTTCTCGACGATTTCGGGTGTGTAGCGGGCGAAATGACGTTTAAGCTTCTGGAAGACGCATTGTCGATCTTGCAGCGTGAAATCGCGCTCGGGAAAGCTCAGGCGGTCGCCTTTGTATTGCCAGCTCTGCATCTCGTAGGCGCGGCGATCTTCCTTCCAGCCAGAGAAATAGCCGTCGCCGTCGTCTTCCGGGTCGCGGTAATCGTCCCGCAAAATGCAGGACGCATTGGTGTAGTGAACGATGTAGTCGCGGAAGAAAAGATTGTTCTCGATGATGTGCCGGACGAGCCCGCCGAGGAAAGCGATGTCGCTGCCGGCACGGATCGGCGCCCAAATGTCGGCGAGCGCGCTTGTGCGCGAGAACCGCGGATCGACATGAATGATGGTCGCGCCGCGCTCTTTTGCTTTCATGACCCAGCGGAACCCGACCGGGTGCGCTTCGGCCATGGATGAGCCCTGGATCAAGATGCAATCGGCATTGGCCAGGTCTTGTTGCGCGGTCGTAGCTCCGCCCCGGCCGAAGGAGGTGCCCAGACCGGGCACCGTGCTGGAATGTCATATCCGCGCCTGATTGGAGACGCACACCATGCCGAGGCCGGCGGTGAACAGCTTTTTAATGAGATAATTTTCCTCGTTGTCGAGTGTCGCGCCGCCGAGGTGGCAGATCGCGGTCGTGTGATTGATCGTCGATCCGTTGGCTTGCCGAACGAAGGTGCGCTTGCGCGATTCCCACACGCGCTCGGCCACCATGTCCATCGCGCGGTCGAGGGAAATGTCCATCCACTCTTTGGCGCGCGGGGCGCGGTATTTCACTTTCGTTTCGCGCCGCGAATGAGTGAGCAGCTGATATGAGGCCGCGCCTTTGGGGCAAAGATTACCCTGGCTGATCGGCGATTCCGGATCGCCTTCGATCGAGATCAGTTTGCCATCCTTGTGGTAAATGAGCTGGCCGCAGCCGACGCCGCAGTATGGACAGATCGAGCGCGCGACCTGGGCATTATCGATCCTGGCCCGGAGATTTCGCGTTTTCTCCGAGACCGCCTCCAGGCCGGTGCCATCCTTGCGTTCGCGGAGCTGCCGAACGAAAGGCCATTTCCAGAGCAAACCGGTCAACGACATGATTTCCTCAACACCCGCGCGCTGTCCGCATTTTAGGATGAAGGTTTTAGATTGGCGAGTTCAAACCGCCAGCGCGTCGACCGGCACGACCACTGCTTCTCCAGAACGCGGCAAAGCTTGGAGGGCGGGCCCAATCACAATGATCGAAGCCATAGGCATGGAGGTTCCGCGGGCCGCTCGGCGGGACGTCCGCTGCTTCCGGGATAACGCTCTGCTGGAGGGGATCAGCGCTGAAATCTACGCAGAGCTCGAGGACAAGATTCAGGGCGTAGAGTACCTTCCGAATGAAATTATCTTCGAGGAGAACGACGCGGGGAATTCGCTCTTTTTGATTGCCGAAGGGTCAGTGAAGATCTCGAAAAAAGGGCGCGCCGGTCAGCAGGAAACGCTCGCCTACCTGACGAAAAATGATTTTTTCGGCGAGATGGCGCTGGTGGATGTGGGCAAACGCTCGGCACAAGCGGTGGCCGTCGAGCATGTGATTGCCGGCCGGATCGATCGCGAAGCGTGGGATTTATTGCTCCAGCTCGCGCCCCATCAGGTGCTTGGCAATTTTACTCGCTCGGTCACGAGGCGTTTGCGTCACAACAATCAGCATTTCATCGAGGAAGTCATGCGCAGCGAACGGCTCGCGCTCATCGGCAGCACGATTAGCTCGATCGTTCACGACATGAACAACCCGATCTCCTGTATTTTGTGCGCCTGCGAAGTCATTCAACGGAGCGAGCCCGATGGGTTAGTCGGTGAATCGTCGGAATTGATCCGGGTGGCCGTGAGAAACATGGAGAACATGACCCGCGAATTGATCGATTTTTCGCGCGGGCACACTCAATTGAACCTCGAGCAGATTAGAGTCGCTGACCTCATCCACGCGATCGAAGCGGACTTCGCCGCCTATCGGCCGCAGGTCGAACTGCGAACCGAAATTTTTTACAACGGTCCAATTCAGGCTGACCGCCACCGGCTCTTGCGCGTGTTCAGTAACTTGGTCCGGAACGCCTGCGAAGCGATGGTCCAGAGCGAAGAAAAGATCCTGCACCTCAGCGTTACGCAGCTGGACGGTTGGTTGCGATGCCAGATTTCCGATACCGGCTGTGGAATTCCGGCTCATCTCCTGCCGCGAATTTTCGAACCGTTTGTGACCCACGGAAAATCGAACGGGACCGGCCTGGGCCTGGCGATTAGCAAAGCGGTAGTCGAGGGGCACGGCGGCTCGATTTCGGTCAAGAGCAGTGACCAAGGCACGACGTTCAACGTCGATCTGCCGGCTTGTGAGGTGGACGCAGTCCGGCTGGCATGGCCGCGAGTGCCAGTAATTGCAGAAAAGTCGCCACAGTTGGCGCGCTAGAAGCTGCGCCTGAAGCTGGCAATCCCTCCGCAAAGGGGCCGCTGCAGCACCATGTCCATCGAACTCGAGCCGGATCTCCAATTGGAAATCGCGCATGTCCTGTTTATGGATGTCGTCGGTTACTCAAAACTGTTGATCAATGAGCAGCGCGAATGTTTGCGGGAACTTAATCAGATCGTCCGAAATGCCGACGCCTTCCGCGTAGCTGAGGCCGCGGGGAAACTTATTCGGCTGCCCACGGGGGACGGAATGGCACTGGCTTTCACCACCACGCCGGATGCGCCCGTCCGCTGCGCGTTGCAAACTGCGAAGGCGTTACAGCTTTACCCGGAGCTCAAAGTGCGAATGGGCGTGCACAGCGGCCCCGTCAGCGGCCTGACCGACGTCAACGACCGTTCGAACGTGGCCGGGTCCGGCATTAACATCGCGCAGCGTGTCATGGATTGCGGGGACGCCGGACACATTCTGCTCTCCAAACGTGTTGCCGAGGACCTCGCGCAGTACCGGCACTGGCAGTCCTACCTGCACGATCTTGGTGAATGTGAAGTCAAACACGGCGAAGTGATTTCGCTCGTCAATCTCTACAGCGATGAGATCGGCAACCCTCAATTTCCCGCGAAACTCGCCGGTGGCGGTCGCGCCCGGCATCATGCCGGCGCATCTTCCGCCGTGGCGCGCGCGCGGCGCGTCACGATAGTGGCGTTTTTCCTGGCTGCCGCCGCGGCTGTTGGCATTTGGTCTTTATCACGATCGCCCAGGCCGAAATCGTCAGCGGCGATGCCGACGTTGAATGCCGCTTCCTCTGTTCCGGAAAAAAGCATCGCCGTCCTGCCGTTCGAAAATTTGAGCGCAAACCAGGAGACAGCCTTCTTCACCGATGGCGTCCAGGACGAGATCCTCTCCGACCTTGCCAAAGTGGCGGATCTCAAAGTGATCAGTCGCACCAGCGTGATGCAGTATAAAACGCCGAGGGCCCGCAACCTGCGGGAGATTGGCCGCCAGCTCGGTGTGGCGCACGTCCTAGAAGGCAGTGTGCAACGCGTTGGTAACCGGATTCGCCTCAACGCGCAGCTGATCGATGCGCGGACGGACGCGCATCTCTGGGCGCAGACTTATGACCGCGAACTTGCCGATGTCTTCGCCATTCAAAGCGAAATTGCGAAGACGATCGCCGATCACGTTCAACCGACAGGCGACTTGACGGCATACGATCTGTATTTGCGAGCGACACAGATTGAGCGTAGCCGGGCCAGTTCGATTGGCAGTGGTGGCGCCGAAGAAGCAAAACGAGAAGTTGGGCTGTTAACCGAAGCCATCCAGCACGATCCCGACTTTCTACCAGCGATCTGCTTGCTCGCGCAGACGCACCTTTACCTTTACTGGATGAATGTCGATCAACCAGCGGCACATTTGGAGCAGGCGAAAAAGACACTCGATGCCGCGGTCCGCTTGCAGCCGAATGCCGGCGAAGTTCACCTGATGAAGGGAATTCTCTACTACTGGGGCGCGCGGGATTATGCCCCCGCCCTCGCTGAGCTCGCGCTGGCACGGCGGCGTCTTCCGAACGACATCCGGGTGCTTTTCTTTACCGCCATGATCGAACGCCGTCAGGGTAACTGGGGGGAATCAACCCGTCACCTGGAGCAGGCGGTGGCGCTCGACCCTTGTAACATCGCGATTATCGCAGAGTTGTGTGGCGCAAATTATTTCGTCCTCCAACGCTATGCCGACGCGATAAAAAAAGTCGACAGCGCGCTGGCTTGGAAGCCTCTGGATTTCGGCCTCGAATACCTGCGCGCCTATCTCGATTTCGGGTCGAAGGCAGATCTCCGGCGCTGGACAGAACTTGTGGCGAGCAAAGCTGCTGAGAATGCCGATCCGAAGGATGTTGTCGTGGCGCGGGTAGATCTGGCTTTGAAGCGGCGCGATTATCGCGCGGCCGGAGAAGCATTGGCCGCTCACGCGGCGGCGGAAATTGACGACAATGGATTTTTCACTCCCAACGAATGGCGGCAGGCAATCATCGCGCGCGGCTTGGGCAATAATGCCCGAGCGAATGCCGCGCTTATCGCTGCGCGCAAGCGCGTTGTCGCAACGTTGGAAAAACAGCCGGAAGACGCGAAGACTCTGATGGTTCTTGGGCAAGTCGACGCCGCACTGGGCCGCAAAGAGATCGCGCTACGCGAGGCTCAGCGCGCGGTCGAACTCCTTCCCGTCGCCAAAGATTCCGTCAATGGTTATCACTTACTCTTTCGGCTTGCCGGGATATACGCTCAAACCAAAGAAACGGACCGCGCGCTCGATCTGCTTGAAAGAGAACTTCCCCAACCGTACGGACTCAGTTACGGATCGCTGAAGCTGGACGAAACGTGGGATCCGCTGCGCGGCCACCCGCGTTTCGAAAAACTTGTTGCAACTCTCGCGCCAAAAGCTTGATACCCCGGCTAAGAAACGGCACGCCCCGATCCTGTTTGTGAATGGGTCTGTGGCGTCAACGTGCGCCGGCTTCGAGCATGCGAATGCGTTTGTCGCTGTGCGGAAGCCGAATGGTGAGGGTCAGGCCTTTGCCTTCTTTGCTTTCAATTGCGAGCTCGCCGCCGTGTTCGCGCACGATCCGGCGCACGATCAACAGACCGAGTCCGGTGCCGCTGGTTTTGGTCGTGAAATACGGCTCGAAAACGCGGCTGAGGTTTTCAGCCGAGATGCCGCCGCCGGTGTCGGTGAAGGTGATGAGGACGTGCGATTCGTCCATATCGCTGCGAATGCGCAGGATGCCGCGGCGTTTGATGGCTTCGAGACTGTTCTTGATCACATCGTAAAACGCCTGCTTCATCTGATCGCGATCGATGGGCAGAAGAGGTAAATCGGCGCGCAGCTCCTGTTCGACGACGATGTCGCGGTCTCTGATTTCGGAAGCGAAAAAGCGCACCGTTTCATCGATCACGCTGTTGATGTTTTCCGGGTGCAATTGTGGCCGGGTCGGGCGGATGGCGCGGAGGAACTGGCCGACGATTGAGTCGAGGCGATTGATTTCGGCGCGGGCGACATTGATTGACTCCTGAAGCTCTGCGCGCGGGGCGCCATCGAGCTTGGCGACCTGGCGTTGCATCAGCTGGAAGTGAATGTTGAGCGAATTGAGGGGGTTGCCGATTTCATGGGCGACACCAGCGGCGAGCAAGGTCAGCGCGTTCAATCGCTCGGTTTCGATCGTCTCTTGTTCGGTGCGCCGGCTCTGTGTGATGTCGCGCAAAATCATGGCGTGGCCCACTTTTTCGCCGGAGATCGTAGCCGCGGTCGCTGACCGCGGACCGGCGTCAGCGACGCCGGCTGCAGACTCGCGCTGCTCGATCACGAGCGGCACGATGTAGAAGTTAATGAACCGATTTTGCGGGTAGAAAATTTCCATGTCGCGACTTACGGGCCCGCCGCTGTGGGTAAGCGATTGCCAGTCGAGCCCGCGCACCCGTTCATCGAGGCGTTTGCCGATTGACTCCTCGGCCTGCAATCCGAAGAGCTCGCAAGCCGCCTCATTTAGATAAGTGATGCGGCCGTTTGAATCGGTGACGATGATCCCTTCCTGAATCGCATTGAAAATCGTTTCGAGAAAACCTTTCTCCTCGGCGAGGCGCAGAAAATAATTCTGCACCTCCTGCGGCTCGATCCGCCCGAGGCGGCCGATTAGTTTGTCGATAAACCCTGCTTTCATCGCGCCATGGTCGATTGATCGAAATCGAGACAACTGCGGGTGTCAAACCGATGAGTGTTGCTTGACCATCTCGCCGAACGTCGCAAGATCGCGCGTAGCGGTTGCATGAAGGTTTCGATCGTCATCCCATGTTACAACGAAAAGAATACCATCGAAAAGGTGGTTGAGGCGGTGCGCGCCGCCCCGGTGGCCGAGAAAGAGATAATCGTAGTGGATGACGCTTCGACCGACGGGACGCAGGAGGTGTTGCGCACGAAGTTGTCCGCTGCGGTCGACCGGATCATTTATCACCCGGTCAACCGCGGCAAGGGCGCGGCTCTGCGCTCCGGGTTCGCCGCTGCCACCGGCGACGTCGTTTTGATCCAGGATGCTGACCTCGAATATGACCCGCAAGAGTATCCGGTGCTGCTCGAGCCGATCATCTCCGGCAAGGCCGATGCCGTTTTTGGCTCCCGATTCATGGGGGGCCGCCCCCATCGGGTCGTTTTTTTCTGGCACATGGTCGGGAACCGGTTCCTGACGCTGATCTCGAACATGTTCACAAACCTGAATCTGACCGACCTGGAAACTGGCTACAAAGCGTTTCGCACCTCTCTGATCAAATCGATCGAACTTGAAGAAGAGCGATTCGGGTTCGAGCCGGAGATCACGGCCAAGCTGGCGAAGCAACACTGCCGAATCTACGAGGTGGGGATTTCCTACTACGGGCGGACTTACGAAGAGGGGAAAAAGATCGGCTGGCGCGATGGCTTTCGCGCGTTATACGCAATCGTGAAGTACAACTTTGGCCGCTGATCGCGCGCTGAGACAATGAAAATACTGATCACTGGAATCTGCGGCTTCACCGGCAGCACACTCGCGCGCGCCTTCAAAGAATTCGGGGTAGATGTCGATGTTAGTGGAATCGACAATTTCCTTCGCCCGGGCAGCGAACATAATCGGGCGCCGCTCAAGGCTGCGGGCGTAGGCGTGTTTCATGGCGATACCCGTTGCGCGAGCGATTTTGATCTGCTGCCGAAGGTCGACTGGGTGATCGACGCGGCAGCGAATCCCAGTGTGTTGGCGGGGGTGAGTGGTGAGTCGAGCAGCCGGCAGGCGGTGGAGCACAACCTGAGCGGCACGATTAACCTGCTCGAGTACTGCAAGAGAACCGATGCGGGGCTTGTCCTGCTTAGCACAAGCCGCGTGTATTCCATCACTGCTCTGGCAAATCTTCCCCTCACGGTGGAGAACGGCGCCTATCGGCCACGGCTTGATTCTGCTACGCCCGCTGGTCTGACCACCGAAGGCATCGCGGAAGAGTTCTCGACCGCCCCGCCATTGTCGATCTATGGCGCGACCAAACTCGCTTCCGAAGTGATTGCGCTCGAGTACGGCTCGGCTTTTAGCTTTGCGGTATGGATCGATCGCTGCGGTGTGCTCGCTGGCGCCGGCCAATTCGGGAAAGCTGACCAGGGAATTTTTTCCTTCTGGATCAATTCTTACCTGCGACGGCGCCCGCTTTGCTACGTCGGCTTCGATGGCGCAGGACATCAGGTGCGCGATTGCCTCCATCCGCGTGACCTCGCGACGCTCATCTGGCAACAGATGCACGCACCCGATTGCGCCGCTGAGCGCATTCAAAACGTCAGCGGTGGTGTGGCATCAGCGATGTCACTGGCGCAGTTAAGTGCCTGGTGCGCGGCGCATTTCGGCGAACACAAGGTCGGACGCGAGCCGACAGCTCGCGCCTACGATCTTGCCTGGGTGGTACTGGACGCCACGCGAGCGCGCCGACAGTGGGACTGGCGGCCGAGCATATCACTTGAGCAAATCCTGGAGGAGATCGCGCAACATGCGCAGTCGCATCCTGATTGGCTTGAAATTTCCAGCGCACAATGAATAGCGGAGCTGGCGAGTCCTCACGAGCGCTGCGGTTGCTCTCGGTGGTGATTCCGGCGCGCGACGAAGAAGGGTGCATCGCGTCCACAGTCGAGCATCTGTATGTGGAACTGCGGCTCCAGGAAGTGCCGCATGAAATTGTAGTGGTGGACGATGGCAGTTGCGACGCGACCTGGTCGATCCTGCAATCGCTCCGTCAGCGTGTCCCGACGCTGCGGCCGGTGCAAAATCCCTCGCCGCATGGCTTCGGACGCGCCGTCAGCCGCGGCTTCGATCATATGATGGGCGACGCGGTTGTTCTGATGATGGCGGACGAATCGGATGACTGCCGCGACGTGGTGCGTTACTGGAAGAAACTGAACGAAGGCTATGATTGTGTTTTCGGCAGTCGCTTCGTCCGCGGGGGCGGGGTGATCGATTATCCGAAACTCAAACTGCTGCTCAACCGCCTCGCCAACTATTTCCTCAAGGTGCTCTTTCGCATCAGTCTCAATGACACAACCAACGCTTTCAAAGCCTACCGCAAGGAGGTAATCGATGGCTGCCGGCCGCTGATCGCGCCACACTTTAATATCACAATCGAAATTCCATTGAAGGCGATTGTGCGCGGCTATTCCTGGACAACAATTCCTATTACCTGGCGCAATCGCCGCACCGGGACGGCAAAACTGAAGCTAAAAGAGATGGGCAGCCGCTACTTGTTCATCTGCTTTTACGTGTGGCTAGAAAAATACTTCAGCCGCGGAGATTACCGGCGTAGCGATACGTAGTTACTTCCAGGCGAGCATTTGTACCTGGGAAGGTTGCGCAATGATAACTCATCTTTCGCTCACAGGTGTAAGGTTTAAGATCACGCCGTATCGCGCCGCGCTCGTTACGGTCCATTGATAACCATCAACTCTTGGCAAGCGCGGTCCTACTGAAGTCGCTTCCTCCAAACTGGTAAACAGCGCGTAGACCGGAGTGGAATGCGTCACCCCATATCTGGCAAGAGCAAGGGCGTCTTCTGATCGATACCGCCAGATCTGGCTCCATCCGTACGGCTCGACGGCGGCGGCGATGAATGGTTTCGGTAAGAGTGCGTTCAGGTAAACGGGATTGATTGTTGAGAAAACGATGCCCGGGTTTCGTGCACACATTTTAGTGAACCATCTCTGGCCCATGAAACGCGGCGACGAAAGCTGAGCGCGGGTAAAGTGCAAAGCGTCCCATGCCTGCGATCGCCCCCGCAACAATGGCTTGTATTCTGAGTTTGACGGGTAACCGGTGCAAGCAGCGGCGAAGATGAGCAGAATAAGAAAGGCAGCGAGTTTCTGTCGACCATGGCAAACCCGCGCCATGGCCCACTCAACCGGCAGAACTGCCAGCGCAACTGAGACAACCAAAAGCGGCAGGTAAAAGCGGCCGTCCACGAAAGCGTAAAACATGGTTGCGATAAAGAAAACAAGGGCAGCAGTCAACGCGCAGAGGGTAAATCGCTCCCATCGCAGGAAAGTTACGCCGGCCAGCAGGAGAGCAATGTAAGCCGGCACGTAGTAAGTGCCGGTGCCAAACATATGGGCAACGTTAAACTCAGTCGATTGCAGCGTGCAGTAGTTCCACAGCATTGTCAGATGCCATGGAATGTGTTTCGGCAAGAAAAGCAGATGGCGTTCAAATAGCGCTGGGTTCCAAAAGTGATAACCGGTTTTGAATGGATCATGGAATTGAAGAGCGTTGAGCGCAAAGGTCGGGCTGACGGCGAGACCAAAGCTAAGCAGACACCCGCTGCAATGTGCGAACCAGCGAATACGGCTGGTCGGCACCGGGAAGATCGCCATCGCCAGGAGTAAAGGGATAAAGAACAGCATTTGAGCGCGGATGTTGAAGGCAAACCCGAGCAAAACTGCGCCAGTATAAATCGCCCAGCGGCGCTCACGCTTAAGTCCTAGGTAAACGAAAGCGAATGCCCCGTAAACGAACGCCGACGCGCTGATCTCACTTAAGGAAGATCGACAATAAGTAAAGAACGCCGGCAACGTCGCCAGTAGGAGGGCCGCGACGCCGCCGGCCAGTGGACGCTTGAGGTAGGAATAGAAGGCAAACACAAGGATCAACATCAAAAAGCCGATTGTCTGATTGGCTCGAAACGGCGCAAGAACGCTGTCGGGTTCCGGAAGAGCTTTCAACCACGGCAGCATCAGAACCGGATAACCCATCGGATATTGAGAGGGTAATTTGTCGAATCCGATCTGAATCTTGGGAAGACCGCCCGCGGCGAGCGACTTGGCCTGCGCAAAATATTCCGTGGCATCGGGGTATGGGCGGAGGTCCAGAAGCTTGGTGTTCTCGTAGCCGATATTTAAAACTGCGGCGTAATAAAAAACCAGAGCACAAAGCAGTAACGCCATTCCCCAAAGAAACTTCATCTCCCACAAGCCAGCTCGGACAAGGTGACGTGACGCAGAAAGCAGCTGCGCCCTCACACGCTCTGGCTTGTCGAACATGCGGTGAAGTTTGGGATTTACATTGGCAGGCGGCAATCTCCAAATCTGCAACCGATTGAGATTGCTTGATGTCGCATCTCAACCAGAGTACTAGATCGACAGCGAGAGGAAAGGCGAACCAACGTCGTTTCAGTCTGCTCTTGCGACAGCTGTAAACCTGACAGGAGAACACCCATCAAGCTCATGGAGTGGAGCTTTCGAGCAGCCGCAGAACTTGTCACCCGGATCTATGCAGGAGTGGCTGGTGCGGTGTTTCTCGTTTCTGGGCTATTATACCTCTGCCTGGGCCACTGGCAGGTTACTCATTTAGATTTCTGGCGGATCTACGATGTTTGTTTAAACCGGTCCTGGCTGGAGAGCGCGCTTCTAAAGTACAACGGACACTCTCATTTCTTTCCGAGCCAGCTTTGGCTCGCGGACCTGCGCTTCTGCCATGGCAACATGGAGCTGCTCTTTGTTGCAGGCCTGGTTCTGCTAGGTTTGACCGTCGCCGGATTAATCGTCGTGGTGTGGGGCGACGCACAGATTGGGCTGAGCAGCAAGATCCTCGCTACATTCGTAATTATCGCGGCCAATTTCTGGATGGGTCGAGCTACGACCACGGCATCGGGTGGATTCAACTGCTGTTATTCGCTTACTCTTGGAGGTGTCGTTCTCGCATTCTTGGGCCTACGCCTGCTGCCTGCGAGTGCGCACCCAGTTGGGCTGACCTGTGGGATCGTGATCGCTGCCGTCGTGAGTTCTTTCAGCTTTGCCACCGGCCTCGCTCTGTGGCCAACCCTCTTGTTTCTCGGTTACTGTATGCGGTTTCGCCTGCACCGTCTTGTTGTTCTGGGCCTCGCCGGCATTGTGACTGCCGCCGTGTTCGTTTCACTCCCGTCGCGCGAAGCGTCTGGTGGCCTGATGCTCGGTCCTGATGTGGCCGCTGCTTTCATCAAGTTACCAGGCTTGTTGTGTCGGCTCATTGGCAGCCCGATTGCCCATGTTGTCGGAGCCTGGTTCGACGACAAAACGGCTCGTGAGTTAATCGATGCGTCGGGCTTCTCATTATACATAGGGGCGCTGGGCGCCGCCCTCTCGGGTCTCATCGTGGTTCCGCGCTGGTGACTTTCAATTTGATTGCGTTGTCGCTGATCGTGCTCGGTCGGTCGCAGCGCATGTTTTCGATTCCCGCTGAGACGATGGCCCCGCGTTATCTTTTTTGGAGCAGCCTGCTCTGGGCCGGCATCTTGGTGGTGATGATTGCTCAAGCTGAAACGATCCACTGGCTTCGTGCTCCGACTTGGGTGGTAATTCTCGCGGCGCCGATCGTTCTTTTTCCTTCACATTTCAAAGAGGGACTGCGATGGCGCTATATCAGGTGCCGAAGTGACTCTGGTGCTATTGCCTTGCTCAATGGTGTTCAAGACAGCGAGCGCGCTCAGTTCCTGGCACCTTATACCGACATCGTCTACCGGGTCGGCGGCCAAATGCGTGCTCGACGACTTGATTTTTTCGCGCCCGGTTATCAGGAGTGGATTGGTCGAAGCGCCGCCGATTTGTTTGGCGATCGAGAAGCGCCGAGAGCTTGCACGTGGCACTGCCGTGTGGTCAAAACCGTGACGGCACATGACGGAATCGCTGCGCGCTTGTTCGGGATAGCGCCACGAGGAGAGAACACCAGGGCTGAGCTCTTCGTTGTGCTCGATCCAAACGGTGTAGTGCGTGGGCTGGCACGCGCCTGCTCAACAAGCGCCTTATTGAACACGGTTTTGTACTTGAACCGAGCTCCAAACACAACACTTACTGGCTATGTTCGCAGCTACGATCCCGCGCTGCAGTATACGTTGCGCTGTGTCGAGGACGGCAAATTGTCTACGGGTACGACGCGTCTCCCTGCTACCATGCCCAGACAATAGCCAGAAGATCGCCAAGAGGCAGTTATCGCGTTTGAGCAGCCAATAGACCGCCCTCACTGTACTCGCTACTCACGAACTCAAATAGGTCGCGAGAAAAAGATTCATGATATGTCTCGTTACTTCTGGGCGAACATGCCGCAAATCTGGATCCCATGTTTGGGCGCGCTCGGAGTTGAGAACAATTTCGTAGCTTGGGAAGTAGTCAACGTTCTCGTGCGCCGTCGCCCATTGCTGGGCCACGGTCCTTAGTAGCGATTTGGAGTAGGTGTTAGCCAAAACAATGTCTTGATTTGAAAAGGTCGCCATCAAAGGCACGGGCGACACCGTTACTACGATTTGCACATCGGGGTGGCCAAACCGGGAAAGTAACGCGTGAATGCGCTCAAGGTTCGCCAGGTTTTGTGAAAAGTTCGTGACGTGGAACTCGTAGCGCTCTGGATGCAAATCCAGGCTAAAAAAGGGCGTTGAATTAATAAAGCTGTCCGCCTCCTTGTCGCGCCAAGCTTCGACCAGGCCTAAGGTGATGATGACGACACGACACTCGGCCGCACGCCGGTTAACCGTTTGCATGAGCGTCCGCCGCTGCCAGGTTTCCTCTTCCCCCGCAAGTGGCAGCGTGGGATTGATGTGCGGATCGACCACCAGTCCGTTGCCAAGATCGACAATGCTGTTGGCTGGGAATTTTGCTTCCGGGTCGAGCGCCCAATGAAGCTCGTTATGAATCGAAAAGGTGTTGTACTTGTTGGTAAAGCCGAGCCCGGTTACATCCTTGTTGATTGTCTGGAAGGAGGCAAACTCCGGTGCTGCACTCAGCACCTGCATCTTGCGCCCGAGCAGCGCCTGTTCGATTCCGCGCGCAAAGCAGGAGCCGATGGCAAAGAGTTTGTCGTCGCGGTGGAACTTGAAGCGCGGTGTTATTTTCGGCGTGAATAGCGGTTGGCGCAGACGTTGGAACGCCAATTGACCACCGGGTTGATCCGGCGCAGCACCTTTCTTGTACCAGCGACTGCAACTATTGTGATCGAAATTGCGCCGCGCCGTGACCGCGTCCGCGATGTAGGTGGAGCCCTCGAAGTCCAACATTGCTTTCGCCCTAGGACGCCGCGCGTTCTTCCGGGCGCTGGCCGGTTTCGGCTTCGGCGCGCTCTTTGAGTGCGGCCTTACGCGAGAGTTTGACGCGCCCCTTGTCATCGATGCCGATGCATTTAACCCAAATCATGTCGCCGATGTTCGCTACATCTTCGGTGCGCTTT
>QHPZ01000131.1:0-2820 GCA_003219225.1 Verrucomicrobiota bacterium
TGCCAATCCGATCGCAATTTTTCTCCTCGAGAAATTTTGCAGTGAGCGCGACAATCGCACGCGCTTGCTCGGTGTTATCGCGCCCGACGACGAAGTGGACATCGTCAAGCGGCTTTGCCTGCTCTCTTCTGTGCGACGCAGTTCCGCGTGCGCCGAAAACTTGACTGCTTAAAGCAGTCAAGTCTAACGAGCGCGTTCTAAATTCGGACGCAGCGTCCGCTTCGTTAATCGGCTCGGCTGCGTCGAACGTTTGTTCCCAAGTGCCGACCCAGGTCTCGTCGAGCTCGCGCGCTTCATCGCGCGGGTCATTCAGGATGACGGTTGCGGCGGTCGAACTGAATACGGCGGCGCGCAGCAAAGGCCAGAGCGGCCAGTGCGCGCTGTCGAAGCCCGTCACAAGCAAGTTACCGAAGGTCGGTGGCGAGGTTGCCGCATTCTGCGCGGCCTGGCGGTCGGCTTCGTGAACAAGAGTAAAACCGCAGTCGCGAACGCGTTTTTCGAAACGCGCCGCAATTTCGCGCAGAGCCGGCGGTTCCAGCTGATTCACGTTCCAACCGGCGGCATTGAGCTGGTCGATGGCGCGCAGGAAATTATCCGGATCGCGCGCAACCGATTTCGCGATGAGCAGCGCGGGCGAGTTGTTGTCGGTGATCTCAGTGGCTAACTGCTCTGCCGTTGTTGCGAGCAGGATCCGCAGATGCTCGCGCAGCGGACTATTCAGGTAGCTGTTTCGCAGCAACAGCTCGCGCAACTGCGGCGGAGTCAGAAATCTTGTTCCGAGCAGCGACGTGCCGCGTGCGAGCAGTTGTGCGCGCAGCAAATGGGCGTGGCTGCGATACGCCGTCACCACGGCCGTCAATTCATTGCCGCCGATCTGGTTTTTCGCTGCGGCTTGGAACCACGGCAAGGTGACGTGCTCCCACGCGGCGGCAACTGAAGACGTGATGTGCAGCGAAACGCGCGATAGCAATGAGTCAGTCGGGCTGCGCGGCTGGAGCATCAGTCAATCTAGCGCTCGCATTTTGCGGCGCGAGTGTGCGTTTATCGCCGATGCGTCGGGTGAACCTTTCGCGGTCGAGCCGCTCAAGCAGTGGCACTATCACACGGCGCGAGCTGTCCATCGCGCTGCGCAATTGGCTCACCGTCGCGGGTCCCTTGCGCGTAATGAATTCTGCAATCTCGCGCTTCATCTCTGTGTAAGCGGCGCGGGAAATGACGACGTCATCGCTGATAACGACGATCTCATTTTGCTCGACCAGAAACTTAAGTGCTTGTTGCGTCGGCGTGTCCGGCGCGAGTTGACGGCGGGGTGGCGGATCAAATGACTTGCTGTTCAAGCGCTGGCGAATTGTTTCTGCGATCGCTTCCAGCGCGGCCGGTAACATTGCGCGGTGCGTGCGGCGGGCGATTGTCGATCCAGCACGAACCCACTCGCTGCGCCAAAGATCCACAATCACCGCGTCGATGACATCGGGCGGCTGATCGTTTAATGCGGAGCGCAGCTCGCTAACTTCGAGTCCTGTGCGCTGCGGGTGTTGCCGATGTGTTTCATCGATCAGACAAGCAGCGCGCTGCCGTAAGCTGCGCCATGCGTTCAGATGGGCGGCGATGTTGCCATCGAGAAAAATTTCGCCGCGACCAGCGAGTCGTTCCAGGGCCGCGCTCACGTCAGCGGCGCTGAATCGCGATCTGGCCAGCAGTTGTGATCGAGCGGTCGCGCCGTGCCGGGCCACTTCTGTCTTTGTGTAAAGATCGACGTTGTCTTGATTGGCCGCTGCGCGTGAGTTCAGCAGCGCGACGTGCCTCGAGGAGCGAAAATCCGCCATATCGATCTCAAGGACCACGCCGCCGGCGATGGTGTGCCGTTCCGAGCCGTCGCGAACAATGAAGCGGTCACCGGCGAAAACCAGCGCCGGTTTGCTCAATTCCAGTCGCGCGATCCAGTCTGCCCCGGGTGCCAGCGCATTGAGTTCAAGCAAGGTGACTCTCGCGAGAACGCGGCTCGTGCCGTGATGAAAGTAAACGGATGCACCAGATTTGATCGGCGACGACCGTTGGAGTCGAGACGAGCGGCGCAGATGAGCCGCAACTGCCGTCGTTGTCTCAAACCCGGAAGTGGTGACAACGTCGCCGCGCGCAACGTCCTGACCAGGCTGTAAATCGGGCAGGTTAATGGCGGTGCGTGTGCCGGGCGGGGCAGGATCGACATCGCGGCGATGACTCTGCAGTGAGCGAATACGTGAACGCGTGCCGCGCGGCTGGATGGCCACAGCGTCGCCGACGCGCAGCGTTCCGCCCGCGAGCGTGCCGGTCACGATCGTGCCGACTCCGCGCAATGTGAATGCGCGATCAACGAAGAGTCGTGGTTTGCCGATGTCGCGCTGTGGCTCGATCTGTGCCAACTCAGTCGCGAGCGCATTCTTCAACTTTACAATGCCGTCTTCGCAAACTTGACGGCTTAAAGCCGTCGAGTTTTGAAGGCGCAGCGAGGTGCGGACGACTGGCGCGTTGGCGAATGTGGTGCCGCGAAGTTGGTCGCGAATTTCGGTTTCGGTTTTGTCGGCGTCGCCGATGTCGATCTTGGTAAGAACAATGACAGCGCGAGTCACGCCGAGATATTCAAGAATTTGAAGATGCTCTTCGGTTTGCGGCATCCAACCGTCATCGGCGGCGACGACGAGCAGGGCGAGGTCGATTGAGCCGACGCCGGCGATCATGTTGCGCACGAAATCTTCGTGGCCGGGGACGTCGACAATTCCGACGTTGCAGCGTTGCGCATCAGGACCGTCGAGGGCGAGGTGGGCGAAGCCGAGGTCTATC
>QHPZ01000131.1:2836-4177 GCA_003219225.1 Verrucomicrobiota bacterium
TGGACGAGTGCGCTTTTGCCGTGATCGACGTGACCGGCAGTCGCGATGATGAAATGTCTTTCCGTCATTCCAGTTGGTAGGGACGGACCGCTGGGCCGTCCGCATTCGTTTACGGCGCGCCCGGCGGTCGCGCCCTACCAAATGCGTTTTGCGCGCAAGCGCTGCGGATCGCATCGACGATCACGTCATCTTGTTCGGGAAAAATTGTGCGCAGGTCCAGCCGGAAGCGATCGTCGGCGACGTAGCCGATGATTGGCGGCGCCGAATTGCGGAGAGCAGCGGCGAAATCTTCGACTGCACAATTTTGCGGCACAATGTCGATCGTGACTGAGGACATAACTGAGCGCGGCAAACTGCCGCCGCCGATTTTGGCTTTGCCGCGGCCGATCGTGATTTGGAGCGGCAAACCTTGCAGCCGGTCAAAGATGGCGGCGGCGCGGCCGCGCAGTTCATCTTTAGGAATCTGCAACAGCGCAAGGCCGGGGATTTCCGAAAAGGAAGCGCTGAGGTGAAGATCGACAATGGCTTGGAGCGCGGCAAAGCCAAGTTTATCGCAGCGCAACGCGCGGAAAAGCGGATTGCGTTTTAAAGCAATAATGAAGCGCTTTTTGCCGAGGATGATGCCAGCCTGCGGCCCGCCGAACAGTTTATCGCCGCTGAAACACACGAGATCAGCTCCGGCCTGGAGCGCTTCGGCGGGTGTGGGCTCGTGCTCCGCGATGCCGAATTGCTCCGTCGCTACGATGGCGCCGCTGCCGAGGTCCTCGACAAAAGGAATGCGTTTTTTTCGAGCGAGCGCGGCGATTTTGCTCGAGGCCGGGGATTCGACAAAACCGCTCATGGCGAAATTACTGCGATGCACTTTGAGGATGAGCGCGGTCTTCGGCCCGATGGCGCGCTCGTAATCGGTCAGCGTGGTCTTGTTCGTCGCGCCGACTTCGCGCAAGGTCGCGCCGGCTGTCTCCAGAATTTCGCCGATCCGGAATCCGCCGCCGATCTGGATCATTTCGCCGCGCGAGATGATTATTTCCGATTCAAGCGGAGGTGAACTTGACCGCTTAAAGCGGTCAAGTTTGCGGGCAGCGAAATGGCGCGCGATGAGGACAAGCGCGGCGGCGCAGTTGTTCACGGCGGTGGCGGCTTCGGCGCCGTAGAGGAGCGCGAGCGCGTGCTCGATGTAATTGCCGCGGGTGCCGCGCTCGCCGATGACGAGATCGAACTCGAGATTGGAATAGCCGCGGGCGATCTCATTGAGCGCCTGAACGGCGGCCGGCGCGAGCGGCGCGCGTCCGAAATTCGTGTGAATGACAATACCGGTGCCGTTGATCACCGGCTGGATTC
>QHPZ01000132.1 GCA_003219225.1 Verrucomicrobiota bacterium
CGGTCCTGTTGCGCTTTGTTCACTTCGTTGAACGACGCCTGGACCTCGGCCGGTGGATTGACGTTTTTTAATTGCACTTGATCGACCCGAACGCCAAGCATGTAGCGCTTCGCCAATTCCTGCATTCGCGCCAGCGCCGCGACCTCAATATCTTGCCGGCCGATCGTGATGACTTCGTCCACCGTGCGGTCGCCGATCACCTCGCGCATTGCCGCTTCCGACAAATCGCGCAATGTTTGGCCGGGATTACGGACATCGAAGAGGTACTGCTTGGGATCATCGATGCGATATTGCACGACCCATTCCACGAGTGCGGCGTTTAGATCGCCCGTGACCATAGATCTTTCTTCCGCCCCTTCTCTTGCCGGCTGGTCGATATTTGTGTAACCCGCCGTGACGAAACCAAACTCAAGTTTTAACTGCCGTCGCGTCGGCAGCACGGTGACTTGATCAATGCCCAAAGGGAATTTGAAATGCAGACCGGGCTCGACCGTTTTCAAAAACCTGCCAAAGCGAAGGACGACGCCTTCGGATTCGGCCTGCACGGTATAATAAGACGTCCACGCCAGGACGAGCACGAGAACGATCACGAAAATGCCGGCGATCAGCCGCACCGGAATGCGCGGCATCTGCGGCATCTGGAAAGTTTGAATGGCGGGCGGTTGGTTGGGCATTGCCGCTGATTTGAAGATGGGCGGCCCGAAGCCTAGACGGATTACCTCCTTCGGGAAAAGCGCAAAGTGCGCGGACTCCTACGCTAACGGCTGGTGCGCGATGCAGGGTTCGAAGCAGCGACTTGTCGCCGCGGCGACCGCTCAGAAAATCAAAAGAGCGGTATGCGCGATGCTGGCCACGGTGATGCTAAGGAAGGGAAATCCGCTTCTCTTGCTTCACCGTTGCCTAGAGTGCTTCGGCTTGTTTCCGGAGCTTTTCTTTTACCTCGGAAAACCTGGAGTCTGAAATTTTATCGAGGAAAGACAACGCTTCAGCTTTCTGGTTCCGTTTCAGGCTGACCCGCGCGAGTTGCAAGTAGGCGAAGTTCCGGTTCGTGGAGAGCTCGAGATAATGCTGCCAGGCCACTTGCGCCTCTTTCCAATCGGGGTTCGGCATCGCATAGAATGTTTCCGCGTAAGCTCGGGCAAATTCCCGGTCGGTCGGAGCGAGCCGGCTGGCCTCGCGATATTGAAGCAGGGCGCGCTCCGACAACTCCTCAGAATCGGTCCGCGAGGTCGAAATGATAGTTTGGATTATTACTCTCGGAGCGGACCGCCAAAAGGAACTGCCTGGCCGCTTCCTTGATGCGGCCCATTCTCAGATACGCGCCGCCCAGCCCGCTGGCCGTTGTCGCGTTGTCCGGCTCGAGTCGTTGCGCCGTCCGCCAATGTTCAATTGCTGTTTCGGGCTTGCCATTTTCCCAGAGAAATCGGGCGAGGACGTTATGCGCCGGCGCAGACTGCGGATTGTCGCGCGCCAGCTGACAGTAGATTTGTTCGACGCGTAAACGCTCTTTTATCGTCACGTTCGGATCCGCGAGCGCCTCGGCTGCCTTCTGGGCGCCTTTGATTTGTATCCACACTTTTGCCAGCGCAGTGATGGACTCCGCGCGCGCGAGCACCGGTGTAAGGAGCAAAATGAGAAGAACGGCAACAGCCCTGCTGGAATTCGTGCGCGCCTTCCAGCCGGGGCGGCGAATTGCCCGAGCTGTCGCTCTTCCTGGAGAGATGATGTTCACGACTAATCTTAAGATGCGATTTCTGTGCCGCGAAGTTCAAAACGAGCAGAAAATGCGCGATGCTGCCGCGCCCGCATCGCTACGCGAAGCGTTGCGGGCGGAGATCGAGAGCTGAACCTACATACAGCTTCCCATCGCCACATTTCAGCACGTAGGTGTAGAACATCAGCGATTCGACCAAACCTGCGCGATGCTGGGTTCGAACCAGCGACTTGTCGCCGCGGCGACCGCTCGTAACAAACAGAAATGCTATTCCACGCGCGCGATTAGCTCAGTGGTAGAGCACTTGCTTCACACGCAAGGGGTCGCTGGTTCGATACCAGCATCGCGCATTTCTCTTCAAGCGAGGCGCCCATTCGACTATCGCTCAGGGCAGGCCTTGCCCTACAACAGCTCGCGCTTTATTTAGAAGCATGTCCGAACACAAGATTACTCTCACTTGGAAACGCGGCGATTTGCCGTTCGAGTATCAGAAGTATTCGCGCGATCACACCTGGAAATTTGACGGCGG
>QHPZ01000133.1 GCA_003219225.1 Verrucomicrobiota bacterium
GCCGAAGACCACAAGTTCATCCAGCCCGGCGGCCAGCGCTGGCCAGACCGCTAAGTCTGCGGTCGGCACGTTGAGCGCAAAAGACAAAGGGTTCATGCAGAAAGCGGCCAAGGGCGGAATGATGGAAGTGGCGATGGGAAAAATGGCCGCGCAAAATGGGCAGAGCGCAGACGTGAAATCGTTCGGCAAGCGCATGGTGACCGATCACTCCAAGGCGAACACCGAACTGATGGCCTTGGCCGAAAAAAAGGGCGTTAAGCTGGCGGCGGAAAAGCCGTCAGAGAAATGGAACTCGGACAAGGATTACATGGATATGATGGTCAAAGATCACGAGAAAGATCTGGCCGAGTTCCAGGATGAAGCCAAGAACGGCAGCGATTCGGATCTGAAGAACTTTGCCGAGCGCACAGCCAAAATCGTTCAGAAGCACCTCGACTTGGCCAAACAAACCCAGAGCAAAGTGCAGTAGCGCCCGCGCTTGTTCTCCGGAGGCGGCACGCTGATGGTGGCGTGCCGCCTTTCTTATTTCGCGGGCGCCAAATTCGTGAGGTGATGCGGAAAACAAAAATCATTTGCACACTCGGGCCCGCGAGCGCCCGAGCCGGCGTTTTGCGGCGGATGATCGAGAAAGGCGCCGACGCCTTTCGCATCAACATGAGCCATGCCACGCACGAATGGGTGCGCGAGATTGTGCCGCAGGTGCGCGCGTTTGCACGTGAACTCCGCCGTCCGATCGCGCTGCTGCTCGACACACAGGGGCCGGCGATCCGGACCGGCGACGTCAAAGCCGACCTGCAACTGAAGCCGGGCGATGTTCTCGAATTCACTGTCCGCGGCAGCCAACCCAAGGAGCGCTATTCGGTCGAGGTGAATTATGGCGATTTCCCGAAGGATGTCGCGCCGGGCGATACCGTGCTGGTCGACAACGGCATGATCAAATTGCTCGTGCTCGACACGAAAAAGGACCGCGTGCGCTCCAAAGTTCTCACCCCGGCGACGCTCGGCTCCCGCCGCCACATCAATCTTCCTGGTGTTTACGTGCGCCTGCCGCCGCTCACCAGGAAGGACCTTGCCGATGTTGCGCTCGGCGCCGAACTCGGCGTGGAATTTGTGGCGTTGAGTTTCGTTCGGGAAAAGAGCGATATCGAACAGCTGCGCAAGCTGCTCGCGAAAAAGAAAAGCAGAGCCCGGATCATCGCCAAGATCGAGAACCAACTCGCCGTCCGCGCGCTCGACACGATGATCGAGTCCGCCGACGCGATCATGGTCGCGCGCGGGGATTTGGGGATCGAATGCCCGATGGAAGAGCTACCGGTGATTCAGCGCCGCATCGTCAAGCGCTGCCTTCGTTTCGGCAAGCCTGTCGTGGTCGCGACGCAGTTGCTGGAATCGATGATTGCCAACCCATCGCCAACGCGCGCGGAAGTTACCGATGTGGCCAACGCCGTGTTCGAGCAGGCGGACGCGCTGCTCTTGAGCGGCGAGACGAGTATTGGTCGCTATCCGTCGAGCGCAGCGGCGGCGCCGGCTACGCGCAATCCATCGCGCTCGAGGACATGCGGCAGAAGCTGGTCGCGTCGGCGGTTGTCCTGGCGAACTCGTTGGATCGCGCCAAAATTGTCGTCTTCACCCGAAGCGGCATGATGGCGCGCAATGTCGCGAACATGCGGCCGGAACGCGCGCCAATCTTTGCCTTCACCCCGGGCGAAGAGGTGCAGCGGCAATTGTCGATCTCATGGGGCGTTTCGCCGCTGTTGCTGAAGTTTCGCACCGACCCAAACGCAACAATTGAGGCAGCCGAAAAATATGTGCGCGAGAACAAGCTGACCGAGCGTGGCGATCACCTCGTGGTCATTACTGATTTGCAGGCCGGAAGGCAGCGCGTCGACACGGTCCAGCTGCGGCCCATAAAATAGCCGGCCGACTGCAATCTCTTTTCACAAATCGCTTGGCGCTTTACACTCGGTCGCTTAAGGCGTCCGACGTTCAAAGGGCGCGCGCGCGCGGGGGGGGTTCTCGCGGTGGCATGGTGGACAGAAAGGCCGTTGCTGATCGTGACGGCGGCAACTCGACGTCGACGGGCTTCTCTTTTTTGCTCAAAGCGCGGCGCAATTTGGAGAGCGCGATGTTCTGTAGTTGTCGGATGCGCTCGCGGGTGACACCGAATTTTTTGCCCACCTCCTCGAGCGTTTTCGGTTTGCCGCCGTCGAGGCCGAAACGCTGGAAAATGATTTTCTTTTCGCGGTCGTCGAGCACGTCGAGTAGGCCGCCGACTTCGTTGCGAAGATTTTTATCGCGCAGCAATTCGAATGGCGTTTGCGCCTCTTCATCGCCGACGATCTCGCCGAACTCGGTCGAGTCGTCGTCGCTGATCGGAGCATCGAGCGAGGCCGGGCGAATCGAGACCGTCTTGAGCTGGGAAACTTTGCCGCTGGCGATGCCGATCTCGTCGCCAAGCTCGTCGTCAGTCGGCTCACGGCCGAGCTCTTCGCTCATCTGCAATGAAACCCGACGCATCTTGGAAATCTTGTCGACCAGGTGCACCGGCAGCCGGATGGTTTTGCTCTGATTGGCGAGGGCGCGTTTGATCGACTGTTTGATCCACCACGCCGCGTAGGTGCTGAGTTTGCCGCCTTTGGCGGGGTCGAAACGCTCGACGGCTTTCATCAGGCCAATGTTGCCTTCTGAGATCAGATCGAGCAGCGGCAAACCAAGGTTCGCGTAATCATGCGCGATCTTGACGACGAGGCGCAGGTTGGAGCGAATCATCAGGGCGCGCGCTTCGCGGTCGCCCTTCTTGATCTTCGCCGCCAGCTCAATTTCCTGCTGAGGGGTGAGGAGCGGGATCTGCCCGATCTCGCGCAGATAAATTTTGATTCCGGTATCGCTATCTTCGGCGGCCATAAAACTTTTCATGACGTTCTTTGGGGGGCTTGCCTAACGAGCGGCCAACGGTCGGTGCCGCGTACGTGACACTTCTTAGCATCCTAGGAAGTAGTTAACAAGGTTAAATATGTCGCATCTCAGACACCCGCTGGACGTATCTTGTTCAATCTTTATTGGGCTCGGCAATGGCCAGCAACGCGGCGCGCCGCTTAAGCACGTTTCGGATCCGTCGTTTTATCGTCTCGGACAAAGCTTTAGGCGCGATGCGGAATTTCCTGACCGCGGGCGCGCGGTGCGGCACCGCTATTGAGGCAGCAATCCTATGAGGCCATTCCTCGTTAAATTGCCTTTGGGCGCGCCGTGAGATGGATTTGCGGCTTTTCCGCCGTGCGAATTTTTGCAAAGCTCGCGAGCGGCGATGTTAGCAAAGATTTATTCGGCCGCGGTCTACGGCGTCGACGCCTACGAAATCGAAATCGAGGTGAATGGCGCGCACGGCGATCCCGCCATTGTAATCGTCGGTTTGCCTGATACCGCGGTCAAAGAAAGCCGCGACCGTGTGACCACCGCGATTACCAACAGCGGCTATCACTGGCCGCGCGGCCGCACCACGATCAATCTCGCGCCCGCCGATATCAAAAAAGAAGGCCCGAGCTTCGATTTGCCGATCGCTCTCGGAATGATTGCCGTCACGGAGGAGCTTGATAGTTCACCGTTCGAGAACTTCAGCTTTGTCGGCGAGCTCGCGCTTGATGGCGGCGTCCGCGCGGTCAAAGGCGTGTTGCCGGTCGCGCTCGAAGCGCGCCGCCGCGGCAAACGCGCGTTGTTCGTGCCGGAGGCGAACGCGCTCGAAGCGGCGATGGTCGACAAGATCGACATCTACGCCGTGCAAAATCTCCGCCAGACATTCGATTTTCTGCGCGGCGAAATGGCGCTCCTGCCGACGCGGGCCGATCTCACAAAATTTTTCGGCTCGCATCAGGATTACGATGTCGACTTCTGCGACGTGAAAGGCCAGGCGCATGTGAAGCGAGCGATCGAAGTCGCGGTCGCCGGAGGTCACAACATTCTCATGATCGGCCCGCCCGGTTCGGGCAAATCGATGCTGGCCAAACGCATTGCGACGATCATTCCGCCGATGACACTCGAAGAAGCGATCGAGACGACCAAGATCCACAGCATCGCCGGCCTCTTGGATGGTGAGCAGTCGTTTGTCGCGACGCGTCCGTTTCGTTCGCCGCATCACACCATCAGTGACATCGGCCTGCTCGGCGGCGGCACGTTTCCGAATCCCGGCGAAGTGAGTCTCGCGCACA
>QHPZ01000134.1:0-5714 GCA_003219225.1 Verrucomicrobiota bacterium
AAATCGTCAACTGCGCGCCCATGACGGTGGCGAAGCTGCGATAGAAATCGCGGAAGCGCTTCGCCACCTCGGCGGTGCAGACCGAATAAAGATTGTTCGTTCCCGCGGGCGCACGAGAATCGAAACCGCCTTTCAGAAACAGGCTGGTCGCCGCGACGAGCGCGATGATGCTAAACACCAGTGTCGTGACCGTGCTGCGGGCAAAATGAGCGACGCTGCGCAGGTATTGCGCCTCCTGCCGCAGAGTATCGATCACGACCGCCCGCAAACTCTCGAAATCGGTGAATGGCAACTCGATCTGGCGCTTTTGCGCCCACGCCGTGGCCGAGGGAATGGAAGTGTCTGCAACATCCGGCAAAGCTAGAATCGCTGCGCGCGTGAAATAAACCGCCGCCGCGCAGATTCCGAGCACGAGCACGACAAACAGCGCCAAAGCCAGCCATTTTCTCCGCGTCGCATAGTAAAGCTGCCGCAGCGCGAAATAGGAGAAGAACACGACCAGGGGCGGCGCGCCGAGATGGAGGACGCCCGCCAGAGCAATCGTGAGGACGAGCACGGCGTAGGAAAGTCGCGCGGCTGTGGTCATGGGTTGCGCGCCGAGAAGGGCGGCACGGGACGGTCGCGTTCGCCGCCAGCTCGGGCAAGCCGGAATTTGGCCTAACGAGTTTCGACCAGCTCGGGCTTGCGCTCGACGGGCCGCTCAGGTTTCTCCCGCTTCAGCACCAGATAGAGAAACCAGACAATGAAACAGTTCGCCAGCAGGATCACCAACGCGACCAGACCCGGACGGTGCCAGAGATGGCGCACCTCCACCGGAATGAGCGCGCCGGTCGCGCAGATCATCAGCCATTCGGCCCAGCGTTTCTGGAAGTAGACGCCGAACCCCTCGGTGAATAGCACCGCGCAATAAAAGAGCGAGAGCAACCCCGTGGCGTGCAACACACCGCCGCCGGCGAGCACATCCTGCAATTTGCTGAGAAGAAAATGCACCGGCCGACTGTGGTGGAGCAGAATCTGGTCGTCCGTCCAATCGGAAATTTGGTCAAGCCACGCCGGGCGACTGTTGAGGAAGAGGAGCGAAAAGCCGAGCACAAAAAGCAATAGCCCCTTCAAAATCTTGAAGAGCGCGATCAGCTTGAGATAGCGAACCCGACGGTGCTCCTCCAGAATCGCGGGCACATGCACCGGATCGTTCATCGAGCATTCTTCGTCGAATTTTTTGTGATTCGCAATGATACGCTTCGCAAATGCAGCATTTCCCGTGACAGATCGCGTTGTATTGGCAGGGGCGCCGCGGCGTGCGGTCGGCGCAGCGCGCCACCCTACCTTTCCACAATGATCGGATTTTCGCGGAAACAGATTTCCAGCTTGTTGCCGTCGGGATCTTCGAAAAAGAACGCGTAGTAACCGGGGCTGTATTCGCGGCAAAGCTCCGGGCCTTCCAGATTTTTGCCGCCGATTTCGTGAACGAGTCTCGCGATACGGTCGATTTCCGCTCGGCTCTCCGCCCAAAATGAAATCCGGGTTTCGTTTGGTTCGTGTTGTCGATCTTCGGTGAACGCGAAAAATTCCGAAGTCCGGTCGCCGCCGACCGCATAAAAGGTGCCGCATTCCTGGTCGGATCGGTCGCTGGTAAAGCCGAGCGCCGGCAGAAGCTTTCCGTAAAACTCGCGCGCGCGTGCCATGTCTTGCACGCGCAAATCAATGTGGTCCAGGTATCGCGTTTTCATTTTGGCGGAAGGACCCTCACCGCCTTGCGGTCGCACGCGCGCCTCTCCCTCGGGAGGGAGAGGCGGACGCGACGCGCCGGTGAGGGTCAGCTCGACTTTCGTTGTTCTCGCCGGATCATCAATTTTAATCCCGACCAGGTTTCATCAACGGCGCAGACTTTGACGTCGACGAATCCGAGCGGCAACGCACTCTCGCGAATCGCGTGGATTTTTTCGGCCACGATACCCAAATCGTTCCGCTGTCGGCAATCTTGCCGCGCAGTCGATGGAGCTGAGTTTGCAACTCGCTCCGGCGCGTCGCGAATACGTGAACGAAATCACACCCGTCGGTCGGGCGCTTGGAGAAGTTTACTTTTCCACCGACCAATTTTCGGTAGTTCGGCGGTTCATTAATCGTGACTACGCTCATGGCCAGTTTGATCCCGAGCTTCTGCGCCAGCGATTTGCCTGAATACCCGGCCATGGCATTGCTCGTACGGTGTGACGCAACGATTTGCAACTTGGCGCGGCCGATGCGACTAGCGAATTCTTGTGAAGCGCAAGATCGACAACTACTTGTCCGGCGCCGGCTTGCTTGCCGTCTCGATCTGTCTTCTCGGCTGTAATCATCGCACGAACGCGGTTTCGGGGACGATAGAAGTCGACGAAGTCCACGTCGGGCCGCGGGCGGCGGGGCGCGTCGAAAAAATCTTCGCCCAGGAGGGCGACCGATTGCGCGCCGGGCAACCGATCGTCGAGTTGGACGCGGCTGAATTAAAAGCGCGCCGCGATTTGGCCGCCGCGCAGATTGAATCGGCCATTCGCGATGCCGATTCGCAGGAAGCGCAGCTCGAGTTCCTGCGCGACGACGCGAAACGGCAGCAAGATTTGCTCAAGCGCAAAGTCGTATCACCGACCGACGCGGAGCGGGCGAGCAGCGCGGCGCGCGCCCAGGAAAAAGTTGGCGAAGCCGCCAAGATGCGCGTGGTGCAGGCGCGGGCGCAGCTCGCCGATACCGAAGCGCAACTCAAAGAGATGCAAGTGGTGGCGCCGGCGGAATCGATTTTGGAAGTATTGGGCGTCAAAGTCGGCGATGTTTTGCCCCCGAATGGTGAAGTCGCGACCCTGCTCTTACCCCAACATCTGTGGGTCCGCGTTTATGTTCCAGAGCCGTGGCTGGGTAAAATCAAACTCGGCGATCACGTGCGGGTGCGCGTCGATTCGTTTCCGAACACAGATTTCGACGGCGTCGTCGAGCAGATCAATCGCCAGGCCGAGTTCACCCCGCGCAACGTGCAGACTGTCGAAGACCGAATACGCCAGGTGTTTGGCGTAAAAATTCGATTGCCGAACAATGACGATCGTTTGCGCGCCGGTATGGCGGCCGATGTGTACTTTCCTGATGTCAGATGAACCACGAAGCGCACGAAGATCACGAAGGGAAGATCGCGATGAAGAAAAATTTGCCGCCTTCGTGTCCTTCGTGGTGATTGAAGATGGAAGCGATGATCGAGTGTGAAGGGTTGACGAAGCGATTCGGCAATTTTACCGCGGTCGATCATGTCAGTTTGTCGGTGGGGAAGGGCTCGATCTTCGGGTTTCTCGGCCCGAACGGCTCGGGCAAGTCGACTGTCATCCGGATGTTGTGCGGAATTCTCGAACCGAGCGAGGGAACGGCGCGGATCGGCGGACACGACGTCGTGCGCGACACCGAATCGATCAAGGACATCATCGGTTACATGTCGCAGAAGTTTTCCCTCTACGATGAGCTGACGGTCGACGAGAACCTCATCTTCGCCGGCAAACTCTATGGCCTGCGCGGACGCGAGTTAACTCAGCGTCGCGAAGAAATGGTCGCGATCACGCATCTGCGGCCGTACATCAATCAGCGCGCCGGGCTGCTCTCCGGCGGCTGGCGGCAACGGCTCGCGATGGCGTGTTCGCTCATGCACAGGCCTACGGTCCTATTTCTCGATGAACCTACTGCCGGCATCGATCCGGTCGCGCGGCGCGAACTGTGGGACCTGCTCTTCGGGTTCGCCGCCGAAGGGATGACGCTTTTCGTCACCACTCATTACATGGACGAAGCGGAACGCTGCGACCACGTCGGTTACATTTACATGTCGAAACTGATCGTCTGCGGCGAGCCCGACGAACTCAAACACATGCCGGAAGTAAACCCGCCGGGGACGCGCCGTCTCGACGTGACCTGCGATCACGTTACGACCGCGCTCCACGCCATGCACAACATGCCCGGCGTGCGCAGCGCGACCGTATTCGGTCAATCCATGCACCTGCTCGTCGACGAAAACGTGCGCCGCGCCGAGATCGATGAAAAACTGCGTAGCGTCGGCATCGGGCAGGCCGACATCCACGAAATCGGACCTTCGCTGGAGGATGTTTTTGTCACGTTGTCCGCCAAATACGCGGGCGAAGAAAAGAAGGCGGCGTAAATGGAAACTCTGTCATCCTGAGCGAAGCGAAGGACCTCTCTTAATGACGAAGACGTTCTACGTCTATTCCGAAAGTTTTGAGGATCCGCGCGATGCAATTTCTCGCGAAAAGGAAATCAAAGGATCGCGGCGCAGTAAGAAAAATGCATTTGTCGAAACGCTGAATCTAAAATGGGCTGATCTTTCTTCGATCCTCTTTCAGCCAATGCAAGGTCCCTCGTCGTCTCCGCGACTCGGGATGACCGCGCGAGATGGCGGAATTTTATGAAACGCAAACCCTTCCGCGGCCTCGGCGCAATTTTGTTCAAGGAATTCATCATCGTCTGGCGCGACCCGATGACGTTGTTCTTCATGTTTTTTCCGCCGCTGGTGGAAATGATCGCGTTCGGCTACGCGCTCGACACCGATGTGAAGCACATGGCGCTGGTCATCCTTAACGAGGATCGCACCGTCGAGAGCCGGCAGTTTATCGATCGGTTCGTCAACACCGAGACGTTCCGGGTCGTGCGCGAAGTGCAAAGCATCGAAGCGATGTCGAGCGCAATCCGCAAGGGAGATGCTTACGCCGGCCTGCAGATTCCGCCCAAGTTCACGATGCAAATTCGCAACGGCCAGCCGGCGCAGGTCCAACTGCTGGTTGATGGTTCGAACTCGACCACCGCGCTGCAAGCCTTGAACACCGCAATGGGGGTGACCCTGACCCAATCGGTGCAACAACTCCTGCGCGAGACCGGGCGGCGCAATGTGCCGATCGATATCCGTCCGCAGATGCTCTACAACCCAACCATGCGCAGCCCGAACTTTTATATCCCGGGCGTGATCGGCATCGTTTTGCAAATCGGCACGACGTTCGCGACCGCGATGGCGGTGGTGCGCGAGCGCGAGAAAGGCACGCTCGAAACCCTTCTCGTCAGTCCGCTCAGCCGGTGGGGCCTGATGCTGGGCAAGCTCGTGCCCTATCTGTGTATCGGTATGACCATGGCCGTGATTCTGTTTTTGATCATGCGCTTTCTCTTCGGCGTCCCGATCCACGGCAGCGTTTTAGCGATGATGTTCGCGACTCTGGTTTACGTGTTCGCGCTGCTCAGCCTCGGCCTGCTCGTCGCGACCAAGGCCGAGAACCAGATGCAGGCCTTGCAAATGTCCATGACTTTCATGCTGCCGAGCGTGTTCTTTTCCGGGTTCGTCTTCCCGCGCGAAACAATGCCGTGGATCTTCTACGCGCTCGGCGCCCTCATGCCGGCGACTTATTTCATCTCGCTCATGCGCGCGATCATTTTGCGCGGCGCCATGTTGTTCGAATACTGGCCGCACCTGCTCATTCTCATCGTCATGTCGATCTTGCTCTTCACGTTTTGCGCGCTGCTCTTTCGCAAGAAGATCGGCTAGCGAAGTCGATGTCGACACGACGGCTGTTGTTCAGTCTGCTGCGAATCATTGCCGCCGTTGCGCTGGTGATTGCGCTACTGTGGTGGTTCGGAATGCGAATGCCGGGAGCAAACGTTTCGACTGCGGCGGCGTTATCACCCGAGGAAATCGCTTTGCGCGATGA
>QHPZ01000134.1:5808-10727 GCA_003219225.1 Verrucomicrobiota bacterium
TGGACAAATCGTAGTCGTCGGCGCGCATTACGACTCGGTTTTGGGCTGCCCGGGCGCGAACGACAACGGCAGTGGTGTAGCGGCGATGCTCGCGCTCGCCCGACGGTTCGGGGGGAAAACAGGCGCGGCGACGCTGCGCTTCGTCGCGTTTGTGAATGAAGAGCCACCGTTCTTCTTGTCGCCCGAGATGGGCAGCTTCGTTTATGCCGGCCGATGCAAATACCGCGGTGACCAGATCACGGCGATGATCAGTTTGGAAACGATCGGCTATTATTCCGACGCGCCCGGCTCACAAACCTACCCGGCGCCGGGACTCGGCGTCTTTTATCCAAAAATTGGCAACTTCATCGGGTTCGTGGCGAATACGCACTCGCGCGCGTTGCTCCGGCGCGCGATCGCGGTGTTTCGTGCCCAGAAAAAAATCCCGAGCGAAGGCGCGGCGCTGCCCGCGTTTATTCCCGGCGTGAGCTGGTCCGATCAATGGTCGTTCTGGCGCCACGGTTATCCCGCGATCATGATCACCGACACCGCGCCCTTTCGTTATCCGCATTATCATCTGCCCACCGACACACCCGACAAACTCGATTACGACCGCTTCGCTCTCGTGGTCAGCGCGATGCAAGCGGTGATTGTCGATCTTGCCGGAACTCCAAAATTGTAGGGCAACCGCTCCGGTTGCCGGGCTGGAGGGACACGCGCTGTCGTGTCCCAAATAATACAGGCTCTGCCCGCGCCGACTTCCTCTAATCTATGTTGCTTAACGCGAATCTTTCTGCGGCAGCAGCCAATCGAGTGCGCTGTACAAATCCGCGAGTGCGGCGCCTTCGATGGGATCATTGTGATTCGCGCCGCCCAACGCGATTACTCGTTTCTCGCCCGCATACGCATCAACGACCAGATGCTGAAATCTAGGCGCGACCACTTCGTCGCGCTCCGCAAGCAGAAAGATCGCCGGCGCGCGAATCGCTTTTGCGTTCGCGACACTGTCGAGCTCTTTCGGAATTTGGAGCGCGAGCGGGCCGGCCAGCAGCCATAAATTCCACCAGCCGAACTGGCCCAGGATCATCTGCCGGATCGCGGGTGGATTATGCAGAATCAATCCGGCCACAGAACGATTTGCCGCGACGTGGAGGGCCGCGGTTGTTCCGAGGCTCGCGCCGAAGAGCACGATCGGCCGATCGCCCGCTTCCGTTCGCAGCGCGTCGAACGCGGTCAGCGCCCCCGGTGCGACGCGCGCAAGTTTCGCTGGACCGCTGCTTCCGCCAAACCCGGGATAGTTCATTCCCCAAATCTCGATCGCCCGTTCGTTCCATGAATCAGCTTCCGCGCTCACCCAGCGCTCGGCCCGATCCGCGTTGCCGTAAAAGCGCAAAACATAAACATCAGGCCGACCGCTTTTCTGTGCGGCGCGCGATTTCGCCGTCCACAATTCCAACTGCCCGTTCTCAAATGGAACTGTCCGCCGAATTGCTCCGCGTGGATCAATCCGGTTAGTGCTTGGAAACAGAATCAAGTGATCAGGCAACCCACCGAGAAAAACTACCGCGATGCATGCCAGCGCAATCGCGGTCGCCATCATGCGTCGGTTGGTTGACAGGAATGCCATGGAGATTTCCGCTCATTGTTTCACCGTCGCGGCGAGAAAACGCTGGTAAAGGAATGAGGCCAGAATCGCGATAATAGCGACAACGACGAACGCGCCGATCCGATACAATTGCTCGAGCTGCGAAAGATCGTGCAGGAAAAGCTTCGCGACGGTGACGCCGAGCAACGCAAGGCCGGCGTAGCGCGCCGCTGCGCTTTGCTTGCGCATCCCGATGATGAGCAGAGCGAGCGCGAACAATGCCCAGGCGATGCTGTAGCTCATGTCGCGGGCGAAATTTCCTGAGAACTGAAATGTCAGCGCGGCTGCGCCGGGCGTGCTGAAATAATCGGCGATCTCGATGTTGAGTAGCAGAAAGGCGAGCACGGCGCCGAGCGCGTAAAGAAGTGGCGGCGCGTTCCAGCCGAGGACAAGATGACGCGGCGGGGCGAGCAGGCGCGCGGCGCCGAGCAAGCAAACCGTCGCGATCCCGTAGGTGTAAAGATACCAGTTCCAGATCGGCATCGCCGCGCGCGGATGATAACTGAGCACCGCCGGATTGAGCGCAAGGCGGACGAACACGACGCAGAGCAAAATAACTCCAGCCATGCGCAGCCCTGGATGCGGCACACGGCGAAATAGCCAGCAAAGCGCCGCGCCTTCCAGCGCCCAGCCCAGCGTGATCCATTGTCGATCAAAGGTGATCGGAAAGATCAGCGTGATAAAGAACAGCGCGGCGCCGCCAAACAGCGCGACTTGCGCATCCCGCGACGGGCTGGTGAGCGGCGTGCGTTTGAGAACAATCGACAGTCCGAGCAGCGACGGCAGCGCAAAAGCGGCTGGCACCAAGCCGAAAAATGCGCCCGGGTATGCGGCGCGGATAAGCTGATAAATCAGATAAAAATGTAACGGACCGGCCAGCGCGGCTGTGACCCACGGCGCCGATTTTGGCGCGAGTTTCCGGTGAAAAAGGAACGGAAAGATGCTGAACACGGTATAAAAACCGAGATACCAAAGCAGCGGCAATGTAGCGCGGGCCGGATTGAAATGCTGAAGATGCCACGCATGCTCGAGGGCGAGAACCGACACCAGGCCGATCGCCGGCAACAGGTCGAGAGAAAAGATTATGCTCATCCCGAGCAGCAGAATGACGAGCAAGAACGCCAGCGCGAAAACTGCGGAGGGATTGCTCAGTGGCAATCGCAGCGTCACCATGATGAGCAGCAGAAATGGCAGCGTCGCTGAAAGCGCTGGGAGTTGAATGGAAAGGTTCGCGGGATCGCTGATGTCACCGAAAAGACTCGGCGTGCGCGTGCCGGTCTGATGCGTTAGCCGACGCGAGGCCAGGGTTGGAGCCACCAAAAATAAGCCCGCGAATCCGCCGAGCAGGAACAGCGCAGTCGGTAATCCGGTGAGCCCGTCTGGAATTCGCACGATGAAAGCGCCGAGCGTTGCGAGCGTCAGCAGGAGCACGACGACGACGGGCAGCAGCGTCGCGGTCGCCGCGGCGACAACGATTGCCAGAAGATCGACAATGAGGACGAATGGCCAGACCGCGATCGAAAGTGGCGTCAGTTGCAGAATCGGCATCAACACCAGTAACAACGCAAATGCTGGGAAGATGTGACTCCACCACGGCAGCGCGATCGCGCGCAGACGCTGCAATGCCACAGGCATCGCGGTGTGAAGCAGCGCAAACACGAAATAAAACGCGAGCGCAGTGTAAAGATGCGCCGTCGTCAGTTCGTGCCTTGTCCAAGCCGCGAGCAAAACGAATGCGGCGAATCCGCCCAGCCCTCCCAGCAACGCGAGCTGACGTTCAAGCAATATCAGTATCAGCAGGCCAAGATCGACAATGAACAGGTAGCCGAACAAAAGCGCCGGCCGTTGCGCGATCGTGTGGAACGAGAGCAGGTAAAACGCGAAAAGTATTGCGACGGTGGCGAGCGCGACTGCGGAGGCGAGAAGCTCGCGATTGATTTGACCGGTCCGTTTCGCCCATGCGTTCGCAGCCAGGAACAGCGCTTCAAACCCGGCGAATACCGCCATCGCAATCAGCACTTTGTTGCCGGCAAAATATTTTTCGGGCACGAAGAACGTCGTGATCCAGGCGGATTGCATCAGGACGGTCCCGATGGCGCCCAGAATGGCGAGAATGTTCCAGCGTTGACGCTGTGCAATCGCGAGCAGTCCGATATCGAGCAGCGCGATGTAACCAAAAAGACCAAGCGGATTATCCTGCCCGGTCGAAAGCAACACCGGCGTGAGAAAGCCGCCGGCAATCCCAAGCACGGCTACAAGCATTGCGTTCAGCCGAATCGCGAGGAGAAACGCCACTGCGGTGATCAGCGCCATCAGCGAAAAAGTTTGAATGAGACCGAAGAACGCGAAGTGATAGTAAGCTCGCGAAGCGAACGTCACCGCATAGAGCACAAGAATACCCGTGGCGCAGAGCGTTTGCGCAGTGACGGCATTTTCTTTTCGCTTCAACAGGACACCGCCGCTGAGCAACGTCAGGCCCACGGCGAAGCCGATCGCCACCCGCAGCTCCGGCGGAATAAGGTTGTGCTCGAACGAGTACTTAACGAAGAAAGCGACCCCGAGGAAGAGCGCGAGCCCACCAATCCAGGCGAAGAGTTTTGCGCCCATGAACTGCTCCCAATCGATTGATGGCCTCGGAGTAATTGCCGGCTTCGCGCGCGCAGGTTCAGCCGAGATTTGCGGCTGAGGTTCCACTCGTTTTGGTAGCGGCGATGGAACAGGCACTGGGACCGGCAGCGGCGGAGGAACCGCCGCGGTTTTTGGCGTCGCGCTTGCCGCAGCGGTGGCTTGCGGTGCTGTCGCGGCAGCCTCACGCTCCCGCAGGCCGCGAACTTGATTTTCGACGGACGAAAGTCGCGCGCTTAAGTCATCAATGCTGTGCTTCGCGACGTTCGCTCTGATAAGAGCGACGGATGGCAGCACCACAAGGCTGACAAGCAGACCGAGCACTAGGAGGATCAGGAGTTCCATTGTCGTCTAGGTTTGTCTCGCCGCCGCGCAGGCCCAGCGTTTTGAACAGCCGATGCAGGTCGGCAGGAAGTGCAAAGGTTGAAGCTTTTCCGCGCCGGACGCGTGGACATCGCGAAACATCAGCATGTCTTCGAAGCGGTCTTCGCGCCAACTCTCATAGCCGCAGCGGCCTTTGAAAGTTTTTCGATTTTTGAACGTGCCGAAGAGCATGTCCCAAATCGGCAGGTCGGCGAAATTATTGGTGTGATGACGAAATTGGTGATGGACGCGATGCGACTCAGGTCGTTGAAAGATGAAGCCGAGCCACGCGGGAGTTTTGATGTTC
>QHPZ01000135.1 GCA_003219225.1 Verrucomicrobiota bacterium
AACTTGCGGTCGGGCCCAAAAACTGACGCGCTCGAAAAACGGCCGCTGTCATCGAGCTTGTAGTGGATCTTCTCGCGCAGCTTGCCGTCTTCGTCGGTTGTGGTGGCGGTCGCCGCGTGCTGCGCGTCGTCGAATTTGTAGAGGGTGCGCGATCCGTCGGGATTGATCGCCACTCTTACGCGAACCGTGCCGCTATCGCTTTGATCGTTCGTTTGGCTGAAACCGAATGGCAGCGGCAGTGCGAGCAGCAGCGTGAAAGCGATTGTCGATCTAAGCAGGCGCTGCATGCGGCGGAGCGGCAGAGCTTAACGTTGAAAAGAGCGGCTGCAAATTGGGGAAGAAATTTTTATTGACGCTTGGCACGCAAAGTGGTTAAAGGTGGGTCAAAGTGGGTTAGAATGGATCAACGCTCCACCGGCTTATGCCCGCGCCTTCCCCAACCAAAATCTTCTACGCCGGCCAATTCCGCCACTTCGTCGACGAAAAAAATCGCGTCACCATTCCCGCCCGCTGGCGCCGCGCGCAAACTGAAGAGGTTATTCTTCTCCCCGAAGCCGCGCACCAATTTCTTCTCGTTATGTCACCGGAGGAGTTCGCGCGCATGAGCTCGGCCGCCGAAACCGATGCGAGCGTGCCCGCGCGCGACCGCCGCGTGTTCTTGCGCCAATTGCACTCGCGCGCGCAGCACGCCGCCGTCGATCGCCAGGGTCGTCTCGTTTTGCCGGACGAGCTTTGCAAGAAAATCGGACTCAAAGGCGAGGTCGCGCTCGTGGGTGGGCGCGGGCGCTTTGAGATTTGGAATTTGTCGCGCTGGAAAAAGGCGCATGAGGAGGAGACGGCGACCTACCAGCACGTCGCCAATGTGATCGGGTTGTAAGCGGGATCGACATGAAGGCGTTGTTATTTGAGCGGCCGGTCTGGTTCGCCACCGGTCCCGCCGTGCTTGAGGAGGAGCCGCACGAAATGGAAGATTTCACGTTTCACCGTCCGGTCCTTGCGACTGAAGTGATCGATCTGCTCGCGCCGCGGCCCGGATCGCTCATCATCGATGCAACCTGCGGCGGTGGCGGACACACCGAAGCCATTCTTGCCATGGGCGCCGATGTCCTCGCGCTCGATCAGGACCCGGACGCGATCGAAGAGGCGGCGAACAAACTGGCGAGCTTCGGCGCCCGCGTCACATTGCGGCAAATTAATTTTCGCCACGCCGACAAAGTGCTCGATGAGCTTGGCATCGGGAAAATCGGCGGCGCCCTGCTCGATCTCGGTGTCTCGTCGCGCCAGCTCGAGAACGCCGAGCGCGGCTTCAGCATGATGCGCAATGGCCCGCTCGACATGCGAATGGATCCGCGCACGCATCTCACCGCGGCCGACATCGTCAACAATTACAGTGAAGAGGAGCTGACACCTGGGCGAAGAACCGGCGGCGCGACGGATCGCCAGTTTGATCGTGAAGATGCGCAAGTCGGCGCCGTTTCGCGAGACGCTCCCGCTCGCGCGCGCGATCGAGCGCGTCGTCGGCCGCCACGGTCGTCGCCATCCCGCTACGCAGGTATTTCAGGCGCTGCGCATGGCCGTGAATGATGAGCTCGGCGCGCTCACCGACGGTCTGCGCGTGTTGACGGAGCGACTCGAAACCGGCGCGCGGATCGCCGTCATCTCGTTTCATTCGCTCGAGGACCGAATCGTCAAAAATTTCTTTCGTGATCACAGCCGCGAGTGGATCGACCGGCCGGAATGGCCGCAGCCGCGACGCAATCGCGAGTACGATCTCCACTTGATCACGCCGAAAGCGGTTACGCCGGATGAGGAGGAGCAACGCGTTAATCCGCGCGCGCGCAGCGCGAAGTTGCGCGTAGCCGAGAAAATCGCATGAGCCGATCGCGCCGAAAAAATTGGAACGTAGTCGACGCCGCATCGCTCGCGCGCTGGCTGGTGCTGACCGTGTTTCTGGCGCTGACCGGTCTGAGTTATGTCTATTTGACGTTACAGCTTTATCATCTGGGCGAGCGCAAAAAAGCGCTCGAGAACGAGCTGGCCAGTCTGCGCACCCAAAGCGACCTCGCCGCCGGGCAAATCGCTGCTTTGACCTCGCGCGTGGCGTTGGAGCGCCGCGTCAAGGAAGGCTATTTGCAGCTGGTCCCGATCTCCGAGCGCAACATCGTGCGGCTGACTCTCCCCGAACACCGCCCGGATGATGAGCGTATCCAACCGGTGAAAAACGAGCGGGCCGGCAAATGAAATGGACCAGTCGTCTTCGCTGCGTCATTGTCGGCCTCGCTTTTATCGCGCTCTTTAGCGCGTTTTCGTTTCGGCTCGTTTACCTGCAGCTGGTCAAGCACGACGAATACGCCGGGCTTGCTGCGGAGAAGCACGTTCACAAACAGATCATCCGTGCCCAGCGCGGCGAGATATTGGACGCGAACAATGAAGTGCTGGCGCACAATGTGCCGGTCGAGACGATCGTCGCCGACGCCAGCCACGTGAACAACGCCGGCGCGATTGTCGATCTTCTCGGCCACGAACTAAAACTTTCGCCCGGCGAGCTGACCGACAAACTCCACAGCGATCGCCGTTACATCGTAATTAAACGCGACGTCGCGGAAGCGGTCGCCGCCAGCTTGCGCGACAAACTGCGCGCGCAAAATCTGCGCGGCATTTATTTCGAGCACGACGCCGCGCGGATTTATCCGAACGGCTCGATGCTTTGTCACGTCATCGGATTCAGCGATTTCGAACATCGCGGCGTGGACGGCGCGGAAGCCTCGATGGAGGAATATCTGCGCGGGCAGGACGGCTATCGTTACGTCGAGCATAACCGGGCCGGGCAGGAGATCGTCCTTTATCGCGGCCAGGAACGGGCGGCGCGCGATGGCTATCAAGTTCATCTCACGGTCGATCTTCATCTCCAGAGCATTGTGGAAAAGGAAATCGATGCCGCGGTGCGCGAGTATTCGCCGCGCAAAGCGACCATCATTCTGATGCGACCGCAGACCGGCGAAGTGCTCGCGATGGCCACCCGCCCGCGCTTCGATCTTAACAAGCGCTCCGACGCGAGACCCGAACAGATGAAAAACCGCGCGATTGCCGACATGATGGAGCCGGGCTCGACGTTTAAAATTGTCGCGGCGGCCGCGGTGCTCAACGAACACAAGCTCGGCCTCGGTTCGACCGTTTTCTGCGAAAACGGCCTCTGGAATTTCGGCGGGACCGCCCTGCACGATCACCGGGCGTTCACCGATCTCAGTGTCAAAGATATTCTCGTCAAATCGAGCAACATCGGCGCGGCCAAGCTTGCGCTCACCGTCGGCGAGCAAAAGTTTTACGAATACATCCGCCGCTTCGGCTTCGGCGAGCGCACCGGGATTGAGCTGCCCGGCGAAATCGGCGGCTTGCTGCGTTCGCCGCAATCATGGAGCAAAATTTCCATTACCCGGCTGCCGATGGGTCACGAGATCGGCGTGACGCCGTTGCAGATGACCATGGCGATGAGCGTAATTGCGAACGGTGGGAAACTGGTCATGCCGCGCATCATCAAATCGATCAGCACTGCCGACGGCAAAACAATCAGCACGCTTTCGCCGGTCGTAGTGCGACAGGTAATTTCTCCCCAGACGGCCAGACAGATAGGTGATGCGCTGCGCGGTGTCGTGAGCGATCGCGGCACCGCCGCAGCGGCCGCTGTGCCGGGTTTTGTGATCGCCGGCAAAACCGGGACGGCGCAGAAGGTCGATCCCGGCGGTGGTTACGAGAAAGGCAAATACGTGGTTTCCTTCAGCGGTTATTTGCCAGCCGACCGCCCCGAGTTCGTTGGCTTGGTTGTGCTCGACGACGCACAGACCAAACCCGAGCTAAACTATGGCGGCCTGGTGGCCGGTCCGATTTTTTCCCGTATCGCCGAGCAGGCGGCGCGTTATCTTGATCTCCAGCCGCAGTTGGAAATTCGCAAGGCGCTTCCGGTGCGACGAGTTGCCTTGAGCAATGCGTCGATCCATTGAGCCCGTTGCGCCGGCAGATTGAACTGGTATGCAGCTCGAAACGCTTCTCGGCGGCCTTGCGGTGCGCCAGGTCATCGGCCGACGCGATCGCGCAGTGGAAAGCATCGCGTATGACTCGCGCCGTGTGCAAAGGAACGGCATGTTCGTGGCGCTGCGGGGTGAAAAAACCGATGGCAATCAATTCACCGCCCAGGCTGTCGAAAAAGGCGCTTCCGTAATCGTCACCGAGCGGGAGGAATCTGCCGCCTTCGCCGGCGCGGCCACCTGCGTCATCATCAAGAACACGCGCCGCGCGCTGGCCGATTTGGCGACAATCTTTTACGGCCGCCCAGCCCAACGTTTGAAAATGGCCGGGGTCACCGGCACGAATGGAAAAACCACGACCAGTTTTCTGATCAAACACATTTGCGAGAAAGCTCGGCTGCGCTGCGGTTTGATCGGGACGGTGCGCTACGAAATCGGCGAACGCGTGTTGCCCGCGACGCGCACGACTCCCGAGTCGCTCGATCTGCAGGAGTTGCTCGCCCTGATCGCGAATGCCGGGTGTCGCGCTGCGTCCATGGAAGTTTCCTCGCATGCGCTCGCACAGAAGCGCACCCGCGGAATCGAATGGGACGTGGCCGTGTTCACGAACCTCACCCAAGACCACCTCGATTTCCACGGCACGATCGAGAACTACTTCGAAGCGAAAGCGAAATTGTTCACCCAATTAGGGCAGCAGGAGAAAAAACGCGAACCGATCGCCGTGATCAACATCGACGATCGTTACGGCGAACAATTGCTCGACAAGATCGACAAGAACATCGCGGTCGTGACCTACGGCATGGGCGTGCGCGCCCAGTTCCGCGCGTCAAACTATCGTATCGAGTTTGGCGGCACGTCGTATCGTCTCGACGCGCGCGGGAAAAGTTATCTCGTGCGTTTGCCGCTCATCGGCCGCTTCAACGTCGCGAATTCGATGGCCGCACTGGCCGCCGCTAATTCGCTCGGCGTAAATTTGCGTGACGCGGTCACGAGTCTCGCCAAGTCGCCGCAAATTCCCGGCCGACTCGAAATCGTTCCCGCGAAACGACAGTTCCAGGTATTCGTCGATTACGCCCATACGCCCGACGCGCTCCTTAACGTGATCAAAACATTGCGCGAGCTCGAGCCGAGCCGCTTGCTCGTCGTGTTCGGTTGCGGCGGCAATCGCGACCGGCAGAAGCGGCCGCTCATGGCCGAGGTAGTCGAGCGCAACGCCGATTACGCCATTGTCACTTCCGATAATCCGCGCCGGGAAGATCCGGCTGCAATCATTGCCGATACAGAAAAAGGCTTTCGCTTGCATCACTACGAGAAAATTGTCGACCGCGCGGAAGCGATCGCGCGCGCCGTCGAGCTCGCCCACCCGCGTGACATTGTCCTCATCGCCGGCAAAGGCCACGAAGCCTACCAGGAATTCGCCGACCGCACGGTTCCGTTCGATGATATCCAGGTCGCGCGCCGGGCGATCGAAGATCACCCGGTGGAGTTTTAATGAACCGGTTGTCGCTCTTTCAAATTGCCAAACTTGCTGAAGGCGAGCTTGTCGCGGGCGACGGCAAAGTCCTCGTCGACAAGATTAGCACCGATTCGCGCACGCTGAAGCCCCGCGAGCTGTTCGTCGCGTTGCGCGGCGAAAATTTCGACGGTCACAACTTCATCGGATCGGTGGCCAAAGCCGGCGCGGCCGGCGCAATTGTCGATCTTACCTGGAACGGAAAAACGGCGCCGGATTTCGCGCTGATTCGCGTAGCGGACAGTTTGCGCGCCTATCAAACGCTGGCCGCGAATTATCGCCGCTCGCTTGCGCTGCGTGTCCTTTGCATCACCGGCAGCAATGGAAAGACCACGACCAAAGATTTCACCGCCGCGGTGCTGGCGCGCAAATTTTGCGTCACCAAAACCGAAGGAAATTTCAACAACCACGTCGGTTTGCCGCGCACGATCCTGGAAACGACTTCGGAGCATCAAGTTGCCGTTTGGGAAATTGGGATGAATCATCCCGGCGAAGTTGCGATGCTCGCCAAAATCGCCGCGCCTGATGCCGCGATTATTACCAACATTGGCATCGCCCACCTTGAATTCATGGGCTCGCCCGAAGCGATCGCGACTGAAAAAGGCGCGCTCGCCGAAGCCGTCGACGCCACAGGTTCGGTCATCCTGAACGCGGACGATGATTTCAGCAAAAGCATCGCGCAGCGCACCCGCGCGAAAGTAGTTTTCGCCGGGATCAATGGCGGCTCGATCCGCGCGACTGAAATCAACCAAAGTGCCGGCGGAAGCGAATTCACGATCCTCGAAGGGGCGCATCGTTGCCGTGCGCAATTGCCCGTCCCGGGTTTGCACATGGTGCAGAACGCCATCCTCGCCGTCGCCGCCGGGCGCGTTTTTGGCGTCTCACTCGAGGACGGCGCCGCTGGTCTGGCCGCCGCGCCACTTACCAAGGCGCGTTTGCAGATCAAACATATTCACGGTGTCCAGTTCCTCGACGACAGCTACAACGCCAATCCCGATTCAATGAAAGCAGCGCTGCGAACATTGGTTGAACTCGATACGTCGCGGAAACGCATCGCGGTACTCGGTGAAATGCGCGAGCTGGGCGAGCAATCGGCAAGCGGTCATCGTGAAGTCGGCGAAGCGGCGGCGCAATTCGGGATCGATCACTTGATCGCGGTGGGTGAAAGCGCCGCCGCCATTGCCGACGCGGCGCGCGCGGCCGGATTGCAGAACGCCACGACTGCAACATCGACAACTGAAGCGGCGCAGCTGCTCGGCGACATTGTCATGCCCGGCGATCTGGTGTTGATCAAAGGCAGCCGGGCCGCCCGCACCGAGCTCGTGCTCGAGGAATTTGCGAAGCGTCAACCAGCCGAGGGCGTGACGCCATGATGTACTATCTGCACCGGCTCAGCGAACAGTTCTTCGGCTTCAACGTTTTCTTTTACGTCACATTTCGCGCGATCGCCGCTGCGGTAACCGGGTTTGTCATTTGTCTCATCTTTGGGAAGCTCGTCATCCGCCTGCTGACCGCATTGAAACTCGGTCAGCCGATCCGGCTTGCATCTGAGGTCCATCGCCTGGCCGAATTGCACGGCGGCAAGCAGGGCACGCCGACGATGGGGGGCGTACTTATCATCGGTGCCG
>QHPZ01000136.1 GCA_003219225.1 Verrucomicrobiota bacterium
CTGCGCTGAACACTTATCGCAGCGAAGTGTCACACTCCGCCGCGATGAATATGGCGATCGATGAGGTGCTGCTCGAAAGAGCTGAACTGCCGACCATTCGTTTTTATCGGTGGAGTCACCCTGCGCTGTCGTTTGGCTATTTCGGGAAATTTGCCGATGTCGCCGCTTACGCGCGCGAGTGCGATCTCGCCCGCCGCTGGACTGGCGGTGGCATCGTTTTCCATGGTGAGGACCTCACGTATGCGATCGTTATTCCGCGGAGCGAGCCAGCCTTCGCACAATCATCGATGTCAATTTACGAAAAAATTCATGGCGCCTTGATCGACGCACTGCGTGAGATGGGCGCAGAGGCGGTTGTAGCCGCGGTCATTGACGCCGGCGCCAGCGTCACCGAGGCCAGCTACGGCAAACAGTGTTTCACGAACCCGGTGCAGGCTGATGTGATGTTGGATGGCCGCAAGATCGCCGGCGCGGCGCAGCGGCGCACCCGGCGCGGCCTGCTTCAACAGGGCAGTATTCAACTCGCCACAGGACGAGTCCGTCCGACCGGCGGACATGTCGATCTTAGTAATGAATTAGAGGAGCGATTCGCTCACGCGTTGTCGTTCGAATGTGAAATGCGCCAACTTGGTCCTGAACTGCTGGAGCGAGCGCGAGAAATCGCGCAGCAAAAGTACGCAACCGAAATGTGGTTGCGAAAAAGATAGCGCAAGCGTCCCGCTCGCCAATCATTTGGAAAGCAAGCTGGAAGCTTGCTCTACTCTGACCGAGCTTCTATGCTCGCCGCGTGGAAGCTTTCGCACGCTTCGGACCGGGCCGCGCTGCGGCGGCCGCAGCGCGCAGTTCGAGCCCGTTGACGCGGGTGACCCGGCTGGTCCAGCCGCAGATCGACGAAGTCGAACAGCGAATCATTAAACAAGCCGCGGCGTTCGACCCTGCGATTGAAGGCTACGTCGCTTATGCGATCGGCGGGCGCGGCAAACGGCTCCGCCCGCTTGTCGCGCTCCTCGCCGGTGGCGCGACCGGCGCAATCAATTCCAAACATGTCGATCTTGCCGTGATCGTGGAACTGATTCACATCGCCACGCTCCTGCACGACGACGTGATGGACGAGGCGGAACGGCGCCGCGCGCAGCCGACCGTGAATGCGCGCTGGGGAAATTCCCTCAGTGTTTTGCTCGGCGACTGTCTCTTCGCGCACGCGCTCACGCTCTCGACGCACTTCGAAAATTCCGAGATCGGTCGCGCCATCGCCCGCACCGCCAGCGAGATTTGTTCCGGCGAAATGATCCAAACCCAGCGGCGTTTCGATCTTAAACTCGGGGTCGAGGATTATTTGCGGATCGTGAAAATGAAAACCGGATCGTTGTTCGCCGCGGCGGCGGAACTGGGCGCGTTGATCAGCGACGCCGACCCGACCGAACTGGAAATCCTGAAGAATTTCGGGCTCGGGGTGGGCACCGCTTACCAGATCTATGATGATTGCCTGGACATCGCTGGCGATGAAACCGCCACCGGTAAAACGCTCGGCACCGATCTGCGCAAGGGCAAGTTCACGCTCCCGATCCTTTTCTTTCTGCGCGCGGCGAGTGAATTCGACCGGGAGCACTGCGCCAGTTTGATTCTCGACGGCAGATGCGACGAAGTCGCCGAGCTGTTGAAGAACCGCTCGGGCAATGGCGCGTTGGACGAATCGATCGCCGCCGGAACCAATCTCATCGGCCAAGCGCAAAACGCGATCGAACCGCTGGCATCGAACGCGCACGGATGCGCGCTGGTCGCGCTCGGCGACGCTCTGCGCGAAATGTTTGAGCAACTGCGGGTGTGATTCGTCGCCCCGAAAGCTTTCGGGACTCTCACATTACAAGATGGCGCAGCTCAAAATACGCGAACTCCCACAGGACGAGCGGCCACGGGAAAAACTGCTCGCCCGCGGCCCGGATGCGCTGAGCAAATCGGAGCTGATCGCGATCCTGCTGCGGACTGGTCGCGAGAAAGCCAACGCGATCGAAGTGGCGCGAGAACTTCTGGAAAAATATCAATCGCTGGAGGGATTGAGCCGCTGCTCGGTTGAAGAGTTGCGCGAAGTTAAGGGAATCGGTCCGGCCAAAGCGCTGCAACTGGTCGCCGCATTCAATCTCGGCAAACGTTTCGCGCAGGAGCCACTCACACAGCAGAAGCTTGACTCGCCCGAGCTCGTCTACGAATTGCTTCGCCGCGAAATGCGAATGCTGCCGACGGAATCGCTGCGCGTGGTTCTGCTCGATTCCCGTTACCGCTTGAAACGCGTCGAGACGGTCTCCACCGGCAGT
>QHPZ01000138.1 GCA_003219225.1 Verrucomicrobiota bacterium
CTATCGCGCCAATGTTCTCGGCGGCAATTTCGAAATCGAAGATCGGCCGAGCGGCGGAACCATTGTTTCATGCGTTGTGCCGGCAACGGAATCGAACAACGTGGAATGAACACTTTGCACAAAAGCGCAGATAAATTCCGCGTCATCCTGGTCGAAGATCACCCCATGTTTCGTGAGCAACTGGCGCATCTCATCGCCAAAGAAACAGACATGTCAGTGTGCGGCGAAGCGGATAACGCGCGCGATGCCCTCGACCTCCTCGAGTCCAAACACGCCGACATTGTCATTGTCGATCTTACCCTTAAAGGGACAAGCGGACTTGAGCTTCTCAAGGATCTTAAGGCGCGCGGCATCCGAGTGCCGGTGCTTGTGCTTTCCATGCATGACGAGTTGCTCTACGCAGAACGCGTCCTGCGGGCGGGCGCGCGCGGCTACATCACCAAGCATGAGACCGCAAAGGAAGTCATGGCCGCAATTCGAAAAGTCCTGGCCGGAGAAATCTATCTCGGCACCCGCATGGCCGCGCGGGTGTTCGAAAGCTTTTCCGCTCACCCCACCAGCGACGACGGCTTCGCACTGCTAACCGACCGCGAGCTCGAAGTCTTCGAACTGATCGGACACGGACGTTCGACGCGCGACATCAGCGGTTTACTCCATCTCGGAATGAGCACCGTCGACACCTATCGCACGCGCATCAAGGCGAAATTGCACCTTGAGAACGCGAGTCAGCTTTACCATGAGGCAATCCGCTGGGTAAGCGCCGGCCAAAACACGCCCATCTAGGCTTCGGGGGCGTAGCGGTTTTCGCCACAGCCAAATCGGGCGAGTGTAGCGGGACAGGGGCATTGCAGTTGCTCTTTTGCCAGGCCGTGACGAAGCGAACTGGCGAGAGTCGAAGCTGCCGCACCCGTGGAAACGGCGCTTTTACGCTGATCGAAACACTGATCGGCATCGGCATGCTGGCGCTCTTGGGCGCGGGCTCGTTCTGGACGATGAACGCGATGAATGTCTATGCGACCAGCGCACGACTTCACAGTGAAGCCATCGCCAAGGCCGAGCAACAGGTCGATGCCGTTCTCACCAAAGTGCCATTCGACCCGGTCGCCAACCCGCAGCTCATTCCGGCCGTTTTGACTCCCGGAACGACCACCCAAAACGGTGTCCTCATTTACAAAGATCCCGTCACCAGCCAGGTCACTGTCACCGGCACAATGACTACCGTAGTTACCGACACCGGCCTCGCAGGCACAGTCGGCAGCACTCCAACCGATCTCAACATCTGGCAGGCCACCGTGACGGTGGCATGGATGTTCCGGGGCAAAAACTATTCGGTCTCACTCGATACCATGCGCGCAGGCAACCAATGAAACAGCAAACCTACTTCTCCAAAACAGCATTCACACTCGTCGAAACGATGGTGGGCCTGTTTTGTTTCGTCATTATCGGCGGCGTTATCTACCTGTTACTCAACTCCGGCATGATTCTTTACGCCAAGAACATGTCCGTTAACACCGCCCATGAGGACACCCGGCGGGCCGTCAACCGTCTGCTCCGCGATATTCACGCCGCTGTCTCGGTGCCACAGCTCATCGATGGGTTGAACGCCGACGGCACCCTGCAAGTGCATACTTCGAACACCACACCGGCCGCCGGCGTGTCCTTCCAGTTAGTGTGGATTGATCCTAATAACCCCAACGACTCAGGTACCCATTACATCTGGAAAGATCCGCTTTCCCCGGTCATCATGATTTACAATAACGGCAGTTGCACGCCGAACACCGATCCGACATGTCCGCCTTTTTCGGGTCAACGTTTGATATCCCCACTTTGGGGCATCGAGGCCGACATCACGAAGGCGACAGCCGGTGGGTCCTCTGGTCACGTCAACGTCTGGCTAATGGACCAGCAGGGAAATATCATCGACCAAACGAGCACCGCGGGTAAGTCGCCAAATGGGCAGGGCAACAGCAGCAACAGTCAGAGCAACAAGAACAGCAACAACATTTATGCGATTTGCTATTACACCGAGCGCATCGCTTATCTCGTGCAAAACGGGCAACTGCGTCTTTACTACCATCGTTACACCGGCTCCTCGGGCAATGGTACCGGTGGCACATGGGTATGGGTTAACCCGAATAACAACGATCCCAATGGAATCGTCGTTGCCCGCGACATTACCAGCCCCACGCCTTTCAGCGCTGAATGGAGCAATACCGCCGGAGTCGCATCGGTTACAGTCGCGAACGGCGGATCGAACTATTCCAACTCGACTACCGTAACCATCAGCGGCGGCGGTGGCACCGGTGCCACGGCGACATGCACAGTTTCAGGGAAGGTCATTACGGGTGTAACCGTAACAAATCCTGGCAGCGGTTACACGTCGGTCCCTATCGTGTCATTCAGCGGTGGTAGTGGAAGCGGGGCCACTGCTAACGTTCAGCTCACCACCAGCCCCACCACTGACGACCGCTACATCCATGTTACCCTGACCGCTAGCGACCCGACGTTCAACAAACGCGGCTACAAGGTCATCAGTTCGCTCGTTGACTCGGCCATTCCGTATCGCTCGCGCCTTTGCTCGATCCAATGAGGAAGCCCAGCGCCTTCACCAAATCCGGGAACAGCGTCGTCGTCGCGATGCTTGTCACCTTCGTCGTGACGGTCCTGATCGCCATCTCCGCCAATTACACCCAACAAATGAGTCGCATCGCCAAACGGTCGCGCGCCATCGATACGGCGATGGAGATCGGAGACGGCTGCCTGGAGATGTTGTTCGCCAACTGGCGCAACACCTATCGCTCTGAAACGGCCACCTTTCTGCCGACGAATTACTTTTACACCACCTTTTATCACCCGAACAGCCAGCCTTCTACGGCGCCGGTACCTGCCTTGATTCCAACTCCGCCGCCATCGGCGTTCCCTTCTGCGCCGAACTACCCGGACTGCATTACCAAGTATGAAATTGTCGCCACTGATCCGATGCTCGCACCGCTGCCAGATCCGCCGCCTAATAACTATTATCCACCGGCTGGCTACGGGCCCGGTTCGAGTCAATTCAGCTATTATTACCTCGCTTCGGCCGATATCAGCGTGCCGGCACCGAATGCCAACGGCACCGTGACGGCCAAGGTGCGCCGCGTGTTTGAAAAGAAACTCAACACGCCGTGGACTTGGGCAATTTTCTACAACGATCTACTCGAGATTACGCCCGGTAGCGCGCTCGGCCTCACCGGCCCCATTCACACCAACACGAGCCTCTACACGGGATCGAGTAACTTGACCGTCACCAATACCGTGGTGAACAGCATCAGTGTTCTCGGCACGATGGGATACGTCGGCTCCTGGACGGTCGGCTACGCGCCCGGTGATACGTATCATACCGCTGCGCCCACTGCGCCAAGCTATCCGAGTGGGCAGCCGCCAGCACAGGAGAATAACTTCTTACCGTTTGGTTGGAATGCAGCCCAGATCTTCAACGTCAGCGATACCAATGGAAACAACGACGGTTACCGCGAGATTATCGAAGTGCCTGGCGCAGGTACTACAACCAGGCTTACATGCGGGTGATCGTGGACAGCTCAGGCAACTACAAATACTACAATAGCGCAGGCACTCAGTGCACGAGCGGCAGCACCAATTCTACCGATAAGCAAATCTATAACACACTCAATTCCGCGCTGGGCAAAAACGAAACGATTACCGATAACCGCGAAGGAACAACCGTCACCGTCACTAGTATGGATATCAACAAGATAACGAGCGATGTGATGGCCAACAAGCTCCCCAACTTCAATGGCGTTATCTATTTCAGCGATCAACGCGCTAACCAAAATGGCGGCGCGCCCGAGTACTGTTGGCGCTTGAAAAACGCGAGCTCGATTCCGGGTGGCGCGAGCACGCCACCGAACGGCGTCGCGACCGGGCTGACCGTCGCCACTGATAACCCGGTTTATGTCTGGGGCAGTTTCAACACCGGCACCAACGCACCTTCCGATTCAAATTCGAACCCCGACCCGACGCAACCTACCGGGAGCGGCTATACTCGTCAGCCCGCCGCTATTATCGCCGACAGCGTGACTCTGCTGTCCAACAACTGGACCGATGGCAACTCCTCAAAAGCCCTCAGCAGCCGGTCAGCCACGAACACGACTGTAAACGCGGCGATCGTTGCGGGAGACGTTCCGAGCGGCACGTCGAACGGTAACTATAGCGGCGGCGCGGAAAACCTCAGCGGCAAACATTTCACCTACTACGGTTCGCGGGTGGAAATCTACCACAGCCGGCTAGCCACCGGGGCCTGGGGGAAGGCCAATGTCTATAACCCAGCGACCGAACACTTTTACTACGACACGAATTTCCAGTCCAACTCACCGCCGGGGAATCTCGTGCTCGCCAGCTATCTACAGCAGCAACGCTGGTACCTTGTCTATTGACGTCACATATGGCCGCTAGATCGACAATCACCCTCACTTACCTGATCCTGGCCGCCACCGCCAGAAGCAGCATCGACTTTACACCTACCGCCGGAGAGCGTGTGCTCGAAGGTATTCGCTTTCCTGAGTTATACTTTCACGAGAACGGCCACAAGATCTCCTACGAACAACCGCGCGGTTGGACTTACACGGGAGACGGCGCCTACATCAAGTTCATGCCGCCCGACGGGCGGCAGGCATTTGCAGAGATTACCCAGGCGCCTCTGGCGAAGCCACAAAACTTCGATGAGGACACAATGAAGTCGCTTCAGGCCAAAGCGGTGTCCTTTTTGTCGCCCGACGCTGGCGACGTTATCGTGGTAAGAGCAGAGAAAAACCCGCTCATGATCAATCAGCACGAGACGTTCGAGGTAACCGTCACCTTTCGACTTTACGGCGAGCATTACCAGCAAAGCGTCCTCTTCGTGAACCTGCCCGACACGCAGCTCGCTTTTCGTTTTCTCTCGCGCAAGCCCGATTTCGAACGACTGCATCGCGACTTCCGCGGCAGTCTCTGCTCACTGCAATGGTTATAGAGAGGGGATCACAATGAAACGCTTCGGGATGAGGGGAACGACGTTAGCCGAGGTAGTCATGGCGTTAGCCGTGGTTGGGACGATGGGTGGTGGCTGCTACGTTGGGCTCAACCAGCTCAACGCCTATGCGGTTAGCTCCCGTCTCTACAGCGAAGCGCAGACGTGCGCACAAAATCAGATCGATTTGATCCTGTCAAAGGGGCCATTCGATCCTCTCAATAGCAAGGTCCCGGCTGTTCTTGGCGGTCAGGTACTGGCCGCGGGCGCGTCCACGACCGTGACGACGCCGAACGTTTTCATCTACCAGGACCCGGTGAATGGAAAGGTAGTCGTTACTGGAACAATGACCACAACAATCACTAACCCAGGAAGTGCCATGACTTTTGCCGGCACGACCACGAATCTCAACGTTTACCGGGCAACCGTACGGGTGAGTTACACTTTTCGTTACACTAACTATAGCGTGTCGATGGATACGATGCGCACCGCCGATCAATGAAAAACATGCACCCAAAAAACATCAGGAACGATGGATATACCGCAGCCGAGCTCGCCGTGGCTACCGCAGTCATGGCGATCTTGGGAATCGTGGTTTTCAACGTTCTAAACTCAGGCATGATTCTTTATGCCAAGAATGCCGCCGTCAATTCAGCCCATGAGGAAGCGCGCGAAGGCGTCAATCGGCTAACGCGCGATATTCATGCGGCTGTCTCAGTGCCACAGCTGCGCAGTGGTAGCCACGACACAAATTACACGGCCAGCGGAAGCTATACGGTTGTTAGCTCCGCTCCCGTTAATGGGGCCGCCCCAACGGCTGCCGGCGTCTCGTTCCAGGATGTGGTCCAGGGCAGCCCCGATTACGTGTGGCAGGACCCGAACAATTCGAACCTGATCCTGATCAAAGATCCGGGCGACCAGCCCACCGCGGGGATGCGGTTGGTCGTCCCGTTTTGGGGAATCGAGGATGATATCTACAAAGTGACAGCCTCAGGAACGACAAATCACTCGAATGTGTTTCTCCAGAATGGCGGTGACCAGACGGTTGCGAGCAAGGCGCGCAAGTTTGGGCAGGGGACCTACCAAGGATGGACGAGTCCGTACGCCATCACTTATTACACCGAGCGAATGCTGTATGTGGTCGAGAACGGCAGTTACATCGCCGACTCACAAGGGCCGTGGATCTATTCGAACGGCCAGTATGTCGCATACACGAGCGGCAATATGCAGCGCTATCGCTACGAGAACGGCCAGCTGAATCTGTACCGGCAGCGTTACAGCTCGAATGGAAGCCCGTCGAATGCCTACTTCTATTGGACTCATGTTGCAACTGTCGCCAGATATATCAGTAGCCCCCAGCCCTTTTACGTCCCACTCAATAGCGGTGGAACACCCGATACGAGGTATGTCGGCGTAAATCTGACGGCGCGTGATCCCAGCTCAAGCAACCGCGGGTATCTCGCCACGGCATCACTCTTAAACACGCAGATCGACTATCGATCGCGCATTTGTCTGTATCAATAAATGAACCGCAAAATCGACATCCAACAGAGCGGCAACGGCTTGGTAGTCACGCTTTCCGTCCTAGTGACGATCCTGGCCTTGCTCGGAGCCGCTGTATCTTACACCGCACACATTTCACGAATCTCGCAACGCAGCCGGAGGATAGCCCTGGCGATGGAGATTGCTGACGGACATCTCGAGTACCTCTTCACTAACTGGCGCAACATCTATCGGAATACCTGGACGACCTACGGCTACGCCTCGGGAGGAACCGACTACTCAGTGGTCGGCACGAATTATTTTTACACTGCCATGTACAACCCGAGCAACGGCTGCTCGGGCTGTGCTACACCATCGCCGGTGCCTTATATGACGCCTTCGGCTACGCCGCCGCAAATTACTCTGCCGGCGACGTCCTACTTCCCGACTGAGCCAAACTACACGGTTAACCAGTATCGAATTCAGGCCGTCGATCCAATGGTGGACCTGGATGCCAGTGGCAATGCGCTAAAGGAAACGGCCTGGGGTTCGGGTACCTACACTTCGTTAGATCCGGCTGCGCAGCCGCCGCCGGCTTTCGGTCCGAATACCTGGCAATACAGCTATTTCTATCTGGCAGCTGTGGACGTATCGGTGCCCGCGTTAGGCACAAACGCCGGTACGGTCACGGCCAAGGTGCGCCGTGTATTTGAGAAGAAGTTCGATAGCCCGTGGACGTACGCGATGTTGTTCATGGACGACCTGGAGTTTCAGCCGTCAACTGCTTTCACGATGACTGGGGCCATTCATACCAATGGGGGCCTTTATATCGGGACAAGCAACTTCACCGCTCAAGATCGAGTGAGCTATGGCGGCGACTACGTCGACGGCTACTCGCCAAACGATACCAGCCATAGTGGCTCGACGACGGCGCCGAATTTCCCTACGAACGAGCCGCCCGCGCAAGTGTCTCCTTTTTTGCCGTTCGGCTGGAACGTCGCGTTCAATAGTGGCAACACCAACCCCAACGACGATAGCTACCATGACATCGTCGAGCGGCCGAACAACAGTTACTCCGATCCGCTGTCGACGATGCGTTATTACAATCAAGCCGACTACCGCATCTTGATCGATTCCAGTACAACATCACGATCACTGACTATACCGGCGCCGCGATCACCAGTGGCAGTACTTACAACCAGGTTACCGGCGCGATCACAACCAACCAGGTGATCCAGGACAATCGGGAAGCTACGTTCGTCCGCCTGACGACTGTTGACATCGCCTCATTGACGTCGGCCATGAACAAGCTTCCGGCCTGGAACCACACTGGCAGCGGCGGCGGCATTATCTATATTTCCGATACGAGCGCGGGCACAGCGATCAACTGCACGCTCAACGGAAATACAGTCTCCACCGTGAAACGCGGTATTCGACTAAAGAACGGCGCGACCTTGCCCAGCGGCGGAATGACAGTCGTAGCGGAAAATCCGGTTTACATCCAGGGCGACTATAACACCGGGGGCGTGCCGCCATCTGACAGCGGCACTTATACGAGTCCGACGGTGAACGGCTACACACGGACAAATGCCGCTGTTGTCGGCGACGCAATCAATGTCCTTTCCGGCGCGTGGAGCGACGCAAACTCCGATAAAGCCATCTCCCAACGGGTTGCGACAAGCACGACAGTCAACGCGGCACTGGTCACCGGTCAGGTGCCCAGCGGCAGCGGATTTTACAGTGGGGGCGGCGAAAACTTCGTGCGATTCCTGGAAGATTGGCAGAAGAACAGCAATACGTTCACGTATTACGGTTCGATGGTTGAGCTATTCAACAGCCTGCAAGGTACGGGAAAATGGCAGGCGAACGCGAGCACGTACAAGGCGCCCGGATTGCACTGGTATTACGACACTAATTTCCAGAGCGGTTCGCCTCCGGGCACTCTCCAGATCGCGGCCTATCTCCAGCAACAGCGCTGGTACCAGGTCTATTGACGAATTTGCTGGTCAGGGTCGCAATGAGACTTCGCCACACAGTTACGGCGCTGATTTTAAGCAACGCCGCCGCCACAGCGTACGGGCTTGTCGATCTAACACCCTCACCGGGAGAATACAAGGCGGCGGGTATCACCTATCAGCAGCTTGTCTTCAAAGACGGTCAACAGAACGTTAGCTATGATTTGCCTCATGGTTGGAGCTACCGTTTTGATGGCGGGCGCATTCTGCTGACTCCAACCGATGTAGCATTCGCCGAGGCAAGCATTGAAGCGGTGCCGTTGCCGAAGCCGCAGCCGTTCGATCGCGCGACGACGGAAAAACTCAGCCAGCAGGTGCTAACCACGCTGCCGCCGAACAGCGAGGCAATCACGATCACCAAAAGTGAACAAAACCCAGTGCTGCTGAACAGCAACCTGAGCTATGAAATCGCTGTCTCCTACAAAACCATGGGCAGCGTTTTTCAAAGAAGCGTGCTCTTTGTAAATGCGCCCGGAACACAGTTGATTTTTAAGTTGTCGGCCCGCAAAAGCGATTTTGACCGTTTGTACAGTGTCTTCCGGTCAAGCGTCCTTACCTGGCAATGGGTGGAAGCAGCCGTGGCCGACACTGGTCACGCGACGGCGAACGAGCAGAGAGCTCGATAGAAAAAGAGGCGATCCCGTTACCGGGACCGCCTCCGCCAAACAAGGGAGATAACTAACCTATCAGCTGAAAAAAATGGGTTGCCGTGCCAGCTGGGCCATTTTTCGGCGCCGCAACACGCGCGTGGATAACACGGCAGCCAGCAGACCGACGACTGGGAAAAGTGTTTGCGCCTCTGGGATGGGCGCTGTCCCTGGGATGAACACCCATTCCTCGAATCCGCCATCGGTAGGAATGCTGTTACCAAAGGCGGAGTAAAGCACGAGGTAAAGTTCGCCGGTCTGAACCAGACTCACTGGAATGTACATGAACATGTCGGCCTTGCCGCTGCCGGTCGCAGTCGTCAAGACGGCATTACTCCCATTCGCGTTCATGTTGTAAACCAGCGTGCCATTGAGCTGGAGGATGCCGGCGCTGTTGAAGCTTTCAGTCGTCTGATTGGGATCGTTGGTGGTGAAGAGCTGCAGGGCCGTCATTTCCAGCACGTGTTCAGTGTAGGAATTGCCGTTCTGGTTCGAGTCGAGCATGAAGGCAAGGTAGGGAGTGCCGTTGATGATCGTCGCCGTCAGATCCGGGATGTAGAGACTGTGCTGGTAGTTGTGCGGATTTTTGTCGTCGAATGGAAAGCCGCCATCGGTGTTGTAGCCCTGCTCGAAATTTTTTTCCTGGATGCGCAGAAACGGGTCGATGTTCCCGGTGCCGGCGGGCTGTTGCTGGGTGGCGAAAAACAAGGCGCCGTCGATCTCACCACTGGCATCCGGTCCCGTGGTTAAGTCGACAATCGTCGCGTGGGTGTTTTGAGGGGTAAGTAGAAACGCAGCAGTGGTGAGGAGGAAAGAGGCGAGGAAGGCGGGAATTTTAGTTTTCATGTGCCGTTACGCTTTTTATGACTGTTCTCATAATTCTCATAAATGCGTCGCAGCGTCAACAACAGTTTTTATGCCCACCGGGAGCAACCGCCCGATCGTGCGGCAAAAAATAGGCGGCGGGCAGCTCCCGCCGCCTCAGCTAAACCAATGAAGACAAAGTCGTCGCCTTAGCCGAGCAACGTGTGCTGACGCGGCTGCCGAGTGGCCCTCCGCCGCTGCAGCATGCGCGTGCACAGCACGGCAGCGAGCAAACCAACCACGGGGAAAAACATTCCCGCCTCGGGAATTGGAACCGTCCCCGGGATGAACACCCATTCCTCGAATCCGCCATCGGCAGGAATGTCGTTACCGAAAGCGGAGTAGAGAACAAGATACTTTTCGCCGGTTTGGACAAGGTTGGCCGGGATGTACATGAACATGTCAGCCTTGCCGCTGCCGGTAGCAGTGGTCAGCACCGCGTTGCCCGACCCCATATTATAAACCAGCGTGCCATTGAGCTGGAGAATTCCCTTGCTGTCGAAACTCTCCGTCGTCTGGTTCGGGTCGTTGGTGGTGAAGATCTGCAGCGCAGTCATTTCGAGCACATGTTCGGTGAACGAATTGCCGTTCTGGTTGGAGTCGAGCATGAATTGCAGAAACGGTTGCCCGTTCAAAAAGACGGGGGTCAGATCGGAAATCAACAAGCTGTGCTGATAGTTGTGCGGGTGTTTGTCGTCGAAGGGAAAGCCGCCATCAGTGTTGTAGCCTTGCTCGAAGCCCTTCTCCTGAATGCGCAGGAACGGGTCGATGTTCCCTGTACCGGAGGGCTGCTGCTGGGTGGCAAAGAAGAGCGCGTCGCCGATCTGGCCGCTGGCGTCGGGCCCGGTTGTTAGATCGACAACTGTCGCCCGCGCGCTCGCAGCGCCGATAAAAAATCCAGCCGCCGTTATCAAAACACCGAGCAGTGAAATGGTCTTCGATTTCATGTGATTTGCCTTGGCTCTTTGTCCTTGAGATACCTCTCGTAAACGCATCCCAGCGAAGCGCCCTCTTACCCGATTCGACTGTTCGATGGCAAGAACAAAATTGCGCGGAAAGTGCAAAACTCCTCGCCCCTCCGCCAATGACGTTCGCGGCGCCGCGCACGCCAGCCTGTCGCCGGCCAAGCTAGTTGGAAGTTGCGCTACTTGCATTTACTCTCCACCGCATGACGGCAGTTTGGGAGCTGGCCAATCCGCAGCTGCGCGATCTGGCCGTTTACGAACCAAGCAAACCCATCGCAGAAACCGCTCGCGACCTCGATGTCCCTCCCGGCGCGATCGTCAAGCTTGCCTCCAATGAAAATCCGCTCGGCCCATCGCCAAAAGCAATCGCCGCCATGCGCGGCGCTCTGGAAAACGCGCACCTGTATCCCGAAGGTGGCGGTCTGTATTTGCGCACCGCGCTGGCGGACCGGCTCGGCCTCGAAGCGGAAAACATCATTCTCGGTAACGGCTCGAATGAGGTGATCGAGTTCCTCGGGCACGCGTTCCTCAATCGCGGCGCCGACGTTGTCACCTCCGCGCACGCGTTCATTTGTTACAAGCTGGTCGCGACGTTATTTGGCGCGTGCACCATCGAAGGGTCGGCGCCTGATTTTCAACCCGACCTGGACGGCATACTCGAGGCGATCACGCCGAAAACGCGGCTCATCTTCATCGCTAATCCGAACAATCCGACGGGCTCATTCCTGACGGAAGACAAGATCGACAAGTTCATGGCGCGCGTGCCGGAAAACATCATCACCGTTTTCGACGAGGCGTATTTCGAGCTACTTGAGGATCCGCCCGACATGCTGCGCTACGTGCGGGAGGGCAGAAAGGTCGTCGTGCTGCGCACGTTTTCCAAAGTGCATGGACTCGCCAGTTTGCGCGTCGGCTACGGGATTGCGGCCGGGAATTTGATCGAAGTGCTGCAAAAAACGCGGCAACCGTTCAACGTCAACGGCCTTGCTCAAGCAGGCGCGCTCGCCGCGCTGCGTGATGAAGACCATCAGCGCAAGACCAAAGCAGTCGTCGACGCCGGTCGCGCCTATTTGCAAGAGCAATTCGCCGCCATGGATCTGTGTTTCGTGCCGGCGGCCGCGAATTTCGTCATGGTTAACGTCCGCGACGGCGCTGCTGTGTTCAGGAAACTGCTCGCGGAAAAAATCATCGTTCGGCCGCTTGCCGGCTACAACCTCCCTGAGTGGGTCCGGATCTCCGTCGGCACTCTGGAAGAAAACCAAAAATGCGTCGCTGCGCTGAAGAAAGTGCTGACCTAATGGCGCAAGATCGACAACCGGGCGATCCGATCGCCGCCATCTCCACGCCTGCTGGTGAAGGCGCGATTGCTCTCGTCCGAATTAGCGGTGCAAACGCCACCGCCGTCGCGGAAAAAGTTTTTCGTGGCAAGGAGAAGCCGTCCCAGTTTGCACCGCGCGTTCAGCACGTCGGCGAAATCGTGGATGAAACCGGCCGTTTCGTCGACCAGGCGATGCTCTCGGTGCACCGCGCGCCGGCAAGTTACACCGGCGAAGATTTGGTCGAGACGGGGCGCGTCCGGGTGAATTCACCGAGCGCGCCTTTCTCAACGGTAAAATGGATCTCATCCAGGCCGAAGCAGTCATCGATCTGATTCGCGCTAAAACCGATCTCGCTTTGCGTGCTGCGACCGAGCAGCTGGAAGGACGCCTCGGCGAGAACATCAAAAGAGTCCGCGACGGACTTGTCTATCTTCTCGCACAGATCGACGCGGCAATCGATTTTCCCGAGGAAGGAATCGCGCCGGACGAAGGCGAAAAACTGCTCGCGCGACTCGGTTCCATCCAGACTGAGATCTCAGCCTTGCTTGCGACCGCGGATCAAGGGCGGATTCTGCGCGAAGGCCTTCGAGTAGTGATCTACGGCGCCACCAATGCGGGCAAATCGAGTTTGCTCAACCGGCTGCTCGGTTACGACCGCGTGATTGTCAGCGATAGCCACGGCACGACGCGCGACGCGATCGAAGAGACGATCAATCTCCGCGGCCTGCCGATTCGTTTGCTCGACACCGCCGGCCTGCGCTCATCCGCCAGCGAGCTCGAGCGCGAAGGAATCTCGCGCACGGAAAAATCGCTCCGCATCGCCGATCTGCTGTTGCACGTCGCCGACCGCAATGCGCCCAAGCCACCGCACCTCGACAAGCGATCGCAAAATGGAAACGAAATCCTTTTGCTGAATAAAAGCGACCTGCCCGAGCACAACGACTGGAGCGACTCCGACGCATTGCGGATTTCGTGCCTGACGGAAGAAGGATTTGCGGAGCTGAAAGACGAAATCCTGGGACGGATCGCGGAACGAAACCTCCGCCCGGAAAGCTCCCTCGCGATCAACACGCGTCACCGCGATTGTCTTCGGCGCGCGCTCGAGGCGTGCAACCGCGCGGACGCGATCTTGCGCGACGGCGTCTCTTCCGAATATGCGGCGCTCGACCTGAACGAGGCGTTGCGCGCGGTCGGGGAGGTGATCGGCTTGGTCGGTGTCGAAGACATTCTCGATTCGGTGTTCAGCCAGTTCTGCATCGGCAAATGAGCCATGCCTACGAACGAGTCGTTAGGCCGCTTCTCTTTGCGTTCGATCCCGAAACAGCCCACGAACTGGCTATCACGACCCTCCGCGCTGCGTCACATGTCGATCTTGCGCTACGACTGCTAAAAACCTTTCGTCCGGCTGAGAAACCGAGATCACTTTTCGGCGTCAGCTTTCCCAGCCCGATCGGGCTCGCCGCCGGTTTTGATAAGAATGGCGTCGCCTTACCGGCGTGGGCTGCACTCGGGTTCGGTTTCGTCGAGATCGGCACCGTCACAGCTCAACCGCAGCCGGGCAATACCAAACCGCGGATCTTTCGCCTTCCCGGTCAGTCGACGCTGATCAATTCTCTCGGATTTAACAATGACGGTGCCGACGCTGTCGTCCGGCGGCTGCAAAGGCTGCGCGCGCGCGGCAAATGGCCGGCCGTCCCGGTTGGAATCAACATCGGTAAATCCCGCGCCACGCCAGTCGAGGAGGCGGCGCAGGATTACCTCGATTGCTTTCGAAAACTGCATCCGTTCGCCGATTACATCGCGCTGAACATCAGTTCGCCCAACACGCCCGGCCTGCGCTCGTTGCAAGATCGACAATTACTCGAATCCCTGCTGCACGAATTGCAGCGGCGAAATTCCCAGCCACGCAAACCGCTCCTCATCAAAATCGCGCCGGATCTTTCTGCCGCACAACTCGACCAGATTATCGCCGCGTGCGAACAAAATGGCGTCGCGGGAATCATCGCGACGAACACGACCACGGATCATTCCGGAATCCCGGCGGCACATGACCGCGAGGGAGGTGTCAGCGGCGCGGCATTGCGCGCGAAGGCGACCGAGATCGTGCGCGCGATCGCGGCTAAAACATCAATCCCAGTGATCGCCTGCGGCGGAATCGTCGATGCGGCCTCCGCGCGCGAAAAACTCGACGCCGGCGCGCAGCTGCTCCAAGTCTACACGGGTTACGTGTATCGCGGACCGGCTTTGCTCCGGGACATCGCCACTCAATTATAAAGTGGCGGGACCTGACTCTTAACAAAACAAACGCGGGCTCGTCTCGGCGCGCGAACAAGCTGCAGGAGGTGATTAGAATGTTACGCTGGGCATTTATTTTTCTGATCATCGCGCTCGTCGCCGCATTGTTCGGATTTACCGGGATCGCTGCAGCCGCCGCCGGGATCGCGAAATTTCTCTTTTTCCTGTTCCTGGTTGTTTGCCTGATCTTTTTCATCATCGGCGTGTCGGCGGCCAAGAGGCTGTAGCTCGAAAAGCCTAAAGCTCGCGGGCTTGCGCCGGAGAATGCCGCGGCCCGCGGAAGAGCTGCCAACGGCGCGAGCGCGTTTCCAGCTCGGCTAACTTTGCACGTTGCTCGTCGGTGAGATACGGGCCGATCTCGCGGTGCTCCTGCACGATGATCTCGTGGACACGTTCGCCAGTGCTGCGCTGCACTTCGACCAATTGCGCTGCAG
>QHPZ01000137.1:0-6193 GCA_003219225.1 Verrucomicrobiota bacterium
GAACGCGCAACGCAAGTGACATGAAGCTGCTCCGAACTCTCAGCTTCTGCCTGTTTGCCTGCACGGCGCGCGCGATTGAGATCGATGAATTATTCGATCGGCTCGACCAGGCGCTCACCTTCGGCGCGTTTCACGAGAATGTGCGCGCGCGCCTGAGTGGCACGGTCGATCTGGAGCTCTACCATTTCGAGCAGCCCGCGCCGGGCTTGATCGACAGCGATATCGACACGCTGTTCAATCCGCGGCTGACGCTGTTTCTGGATACACAGATTGGGTCGCACGTTTATGTTTTTGTGCAGTCGCGCGTCGATCGCGGGTTTGATCCGAGCGATCATGGCGCGCAAGTACGGGCGGACGAGTACGCGCTGCGCGTGACTCCGTGGGACGACAGCCGGTTCACGCTGCAAATTGGCAAGTTCGCGACCGTGGTGGGCAATTGGGTGGCGCGGCATCTTTCCTGGGATAATCCATTCATCAACGCGCCGTTGCCGTATGAAAATGTCACCGCGATTAGCGACAAAAGCGCGCCGGCTTCAGCGCGCGATTTCGTCAATCGCTTCGAGCGCGAGAAGTACGAGTTTGTCCCGGTGATCTGGGGGCCGAGTTATGCCAGCGGCATTTCTGTTTCCGGCCGGCTGGGCCGATTCGATTACGCGGCCGAGATGAAAAATGCCTCGCTCTCATCACGACCGGAGTCATGGAGCGTCGCCGCGATGGGTTTCGAACAGCCGACCTTTAGTGCGCGCGTCGGCTTTCGGCCCACCGAACCGTGGAACTTGGGCGTCTCGGTGAGCGACGGCGCTTATTTCCGGCGCGAAGCTCAACCGACGCTCCCCGCCGGGCGCGACACGGATGATTATCGCGAATTCGTGCTTGGTCAGGACATCAGCTACGCAGTGCGTCATTTGCAATTGTGGGCCGAATTTTATGAGGCGCGCTTTGAAGTTCCGCGCGCCGGCAACGCCGATACGTTTGCCTATTATTTCGAAGCGAAATACAAATTCGCGCCGCAATGGTTTGCCGCGCTCCGCTGGAACCAGCAGTTTTTTAGCAACATCGACAACCGTGCCGGCCGCGGCTTGCCGTGGGGCCCGGACCTCGCACGAATCGAGCTGGCCGCCGGCTACCGTTTTACGTCACATACCCAGATCAAAGTGCAGTACAGCTATCAGCACGAAACCAGCGGGACGGAAGACGACAATCACTTGATCGCCACACAATTTACCGTGCGTTTCTAGATAGCTCGCCAAGGCTCATGCGTGTTCTCATTGCCGAAGATGAAATCCCGTTGGCGCGGAAGATTGCTTCCGCATTGGTCGAGGCGGGTCACGACTCAGTCGTGAGTAACGATGGTGAAGCCGCATTGAGCGAAGTGGCCAATGGGGCTTTTGATTTGATCGTGCTCGATGTTGGTTTGCCGCGGCTGGACGGCTTCGAAGTATTGCGCCGATTACGTTCCCAACACGTGCCGACGCGCGTTCTGATGTTGACCGCTCGCGGCGGAGTTGACGATCGCATCACCGGCTTACAACTCGGCGCGGATGATTACCTGCCAAAACCTTTCGCCATGCAGGAACTGGTGGCCAGGGTCGCCGCGCTGGGTCGGCGTTACGCGGAGGAACCTGCACTCACTTTGCAAGTCGCCGATCTCACTCTCGACCTGGCGAATCATCAAACATTTCGCGACGGTCGCGCCATCGATCTTTCCACGCGCGAGATAATGTTGCTGAAGGTGTTGATGCGCGAGCCCGGTCGCGTCTTCACTCGCACTGAGTTGTGCGAGCGCGTCTGGGAACATTCGCACGAATACGACACCAAGCTCGTGGAAGTTTTTATCGGGCGACTGCGCAAGAAGATCGGAGAACCATCGCTCATTCATACGGTTCGCTACGTCGGATACACGATTCGCGAACCGGCCTGAGATTGCCTGCCGGGCGCACCATTCGTTTCCGCGAAGCATTTGGTAAAGTAACAGCGGCGTTACTTTTCTGGTGCGATACCTAATCAGGTTGATTGCGATTCAATGGATATGAAAACATTGAGCACACCCACAGGTATCAGTCGGCGATCTTTCTTAGGTAAATCACTCGCTGTCGGAGCGGGAACACTGGGCGCTGGTCTCCTGGTCGGCACCCGCAACGCAAGAGCGAGTGGCGGTCTCACACCAGGAGACGCGGCACTGCTCCGGTTCGCAGCGGCGGCGGAAATACTCGAGGCCGACTTTTGGATCCAATACAACGAGCTCGGTGGCATCCAGGACCCCGAAGTCCCAGGCGGAACTGGCAACCCACTCTACACCGACGCCCTCGCGGTGCTGGACGAAGATATGGATCAGTACATCCACGACAACACTGATGATGAAATCACCCATCATAACTTTCTCAATGCCTACCTCGCTTCCAAAGGAGCGGCTACAGTCGATCTAGAGCCGTTTCGCACTCTGCCCGGTAGCACTGCCGATGGATCCAGTGGAATCCTACGGCTTACTAACCTGACCCAACTCACCGTGGACACCAGTTGGTGGACGCGCTACCGCGACGACAGCCATAACCCGGATCTTGATCCAAGCCACACCTTCCCGCAGGCCGTCCCGACTTTAGCGGTTAACCAGCATACGGCGATCCCCAGGACCAATGCGGATACAAGTGATCCCAATTTCCTGCAGGCGATCGCGAACACTGCGGGTTTCCACTTTGCAACCATTGAACAAGGTGGCACCAGTCTGTACCCCGCAATGGCGCAGAGGGCGACCCATGAGGAAGCCCTGCGAATCCTGATCAGCATTGGCCCTACGGAAACAATGCATTTTCAAACCTGGGCGGATAAGGCGGGCAATGCACCTCCTTTGACTGCCGTTGATCCGATGACAGGCGTATCGGTGACGTTTCCGGACCTGGACGTAGACGACGAGCTTTTCAAAAAGAACCTGATCATGCCAGAGCCGTGCCCGTTCTTGGATCCAAGCCTCCCTATTTGTTCGATCATTCGACCGACCCAAACGCAGGGTATTGCCATGGGCGTTGTCACGTTCTTAACGGACATGGGGCTTTTCATTGGCCAATCGCCAGCGTTCTTTGCGCTCTTAAACCAACTGGCACAAGACGCAGACCACGCCAGACACGGTCGTGGTTGAGCGCTGCCATCGGCACATTGACCACATAATGCAAAAAGCTTTCGAACGGTCGCTGCGAAGTAGCGACCGTTCGGACAATGGGCGAAGTCTCGCGTTTTTGGATTGGTAGGGAAACTAACGCTCTCCCTTGTCCCGACGCGGCCGGCGCACGAGTTCGCCGCCGCAGTTGGGACAGAGCGCATTCATTTCTTCGCTACAATCCGGACAAAAGGTGCACTCGTAAGAACAGATGCAGGCTTCGCCGTCATCGCGCAGCACGCGTCCGCACTTCTCACATGCTTTTTTCATTTCCAGAGGCATTCGATCACGCGAGTCTAGGCTAGATTGATTGGAACAAGAATGCACAAAACGAATTCAATCGTCATGCGCGCGCCGAAGATGTCGATCTTCGAAACGGCGGCCGACTTGGAGTTGTGGCCGAAGATTTTGCCGCACTATCGCTATATTCGGTTTTTGGAGCGCAGCCCCGAGCGCAACGTCGTTGTCATGGCGGCGAAACGCTCTGGAATTCCGATCGCTTGGACCTCGGAGCAAATCATCGATCGGGAGAAAACCGAAGTGCACTTTCATCATTTGAAGGCGTTCACGAAAGGCATGCACGTGGTCTGGACGTTTGAGGAGAAGCCCGATGGCGTGCTCGTGAAAATTAAACACGATCTCGATTTTCGAATGAAGATACCATAATATTGCGAACAAAACTTTGCGCTGTATGAAGGCATATGTTGAAGCAGGGGCAAACAGGGTAGCTACATGAGCCGAAGACGCGTTGTCATTACCGGGATCGGCCCCATTACCTGCATCGGCTTTGGCCGCGAAAACTTTTGGGATGCGGTCCTCGCCGAGAAAACCGGCATTACTCGAATCACGTCGTTCGATCCGCGGCCGTTCCAGGTGCGTTGCGCAGGTGAGATTGCAGATTGGAACGCCGAAGAATATTTTTCGCCGCAGCGTTTGAAACGCCTGGATCGCTACGCGCAGTTTGCGGTCGCGTCGGCCAAGCTCGCGCTCGACGACGCCGGCCTCGAATATTCGCGCGAAAAGCCGCAGCACCGGATCGGCGTCAGTTTCGGCACCGCGCTCGGCGGCGTCTGTAAGGCCGAAGATCAACACGTGCGTTACCTGAAAAAAGGCGCGCGCGGCGTCAACCCGATGCTCGCCGTCCAGGTGTTCGGCGGCTCCGCGCATTCCAATATCGCAATCGAATTTGGGTTCCGCGGCGTCGGCACCACCAATTCGAACAGTTGCGCCAGCGGCACCGTCTCGTTAGGCGAAGCGCTGCGCTACATCCGAGACGATTTTGCCGACGTGATCGTGGCCGGCGGCGCCGAAGCGCCGCTAAGTGCGTTGACCATGGGCGCGTTCGACATCATCAAAACCATGAGCCGATGCGATGATCCGGCGCTTGCCTCCCGCCCGTTCGATCGACTGCGCGACGGTTTTGTCATGGGCGAAGGCGCCGCCTCGCTAATTGTCGAGGAGCTGGAGCACGCCCGCGCGCGCGGCGCGAAAATTTATGCCGAAGTCCTCGGCTACAGTTTAAACAACGACGCGTTCCACATGACGGCGCCGTTGCCGAGCGGCGACTCGTGCGTGCGCGCGATGCGCGACGCGTTGGCCGACGCGGGGCTTGCGCCCGAGCAGATCGATTACATCAACGCCCACGCCAGTTCCACTCAGCTGAACGACAGCACTGAGACGATGTCGATCAAGCAGGTCTTCGGCGAACACGCGAAGCAGATTCCGGTCAGCGGTACGAAAGGTTATCACGCGCATCCGCTCGGGGCGACCGGCGCGATCGAAGCTGCGATCTGCGCGCTCGCGTTAGATCGACAATGGATTCCGCCGACTATCAATTATCAAAATCCTGATCCCGCCTGCGATCTCGATGTCGTTCCAAACCACGGACGTGAGGCAAAACTCAATTACATCATGAGTAATTCGTTTGGCTTCGGCGGCATCAACGCCTGCGTGGTCTTCGGGCGCGTGCGCGATTAAACTGCCCTGTCATCCCGAGCGCAAGCGAGGGACCTCGCAGTCGCAGCTCGCAACACACGAGCTGACTCGAAGGCGCAAGCTCCGAGCGCGAGGTCCCTCAACGTCTCCGCCGTTCGGGATGACACGCGAATTATTCGCGCAACAAATCCGGTCGATTCTCACGTGTGCGCTTGAGCGCCTGTTCTTTGCGCCAGTTTGCGATTTCGGCGTGATTTCCGGAGAGCAACACTTCCGGGACTTTCCAGCCGCGGAATTCCGCAGGCCGCGTGTATTGCGGCGCTTCGAGTAATCCGCTGCTGAAACTATCGTCCGCGGCGGCTTGCTCGTGGCCGAGTACGCCGGGGAGCAGCCTAACGACTGCGTCGACGAGCACGACTGCCGCGATCGCCCCGTTGGTGAGTACATAGTCGCCAATCGAGATCTCAAGATCGACAAGGTGCTCGATGACGCGGTGGTCGATACCTTCGTAATGGCCGCAGATGATAATGAGATGTCGATTTTGTGCGAGCTCGTGCGCCAATTTTTGATCGAAACGGCGTCCTGCCGGAGACATGAAAATGATTTTGGGATTTGGGATTTGGGATTTGGGATTTGCTTTCAGCTCCTCCACCGCCGCGAAGATCGGCTCCGGCTTCATCACCATCCCCTGCCCGCCACCAAAGGGCGCGTCATCGACGACATGATGTTTGTCCGTCGTCCAGTCGCGCAGGTTGTGGATGCGAAGATCGACAATGCCGTTTTCCTGCGCGCGTTTCATCATGCTCTCGCTCAAGGGCGCGCGGCAGATCTCGGGAAATAACGTCAGAATGTCGATCTTCATCGTGGCGCAAGTTTCTAACTTGCGATCTACAATAAAGGGCAAGTTGAAAACTTGCCCCACAAATCACTCCACGATCTCGAGCGTGGCGCGTTGGCCGTGACGCGAAGCCGAGCTGTTCAGCAACGCGCGGATCGCGTGAATGGTTTGGCCGTTGCGGCGAATCACCCGGCCGATATCGCTCTGGCGCAATTGCACTTTGAAGAGCGTGGTCTTGCCGCTCGGGATTTCCGTCAACAGCATGTCAA
>QHPZ01000137.1:6206-11532 GCA_003219225.1 Verrucomicrobiota bacterium
TTCATGTGGATCCAGCAAATTTTTTTCTGTAGGCGAAGCTGTTAGCCTCGCACTTCCCACGGCAATTCCATGAAGGGAAGCTGGCAGCTTCCCCTACAGTTTTTCGCGTCATGTCGATCTTAGCCCTGCGTTTCGGCCGACGCTTCTGATGTTGCCGCGTCCGCTGCGGGCATTGCGGGCGCCGCCGCTGGCGTTGCGCCGCGCTTCTTCTGTTTTTTGATCAAGCTGCGCACCGTGTCAGATGGTTGCGCGCCTTTGCTCAGCCAATATTCGGCGCGATCGAGCTTGATCGCGCTGTTATCGCCCGGCTTTTTCGGATCGTAGGTACCGATGATCTCGATGAATTTGCCCTCGCGCGGGCTGCGGCTGTCCGCCACCACCACCTTGTAATAGGGACGATTGGTCGCGCCTTCTCTCCGTAGTCTGATTGAAACTGCCATGATCTAAAAAGTTACAAGGGTTAAAAGGGTTACAAAGTTAAAGCGTCACAACACACCACCATTTCTAACGATGTAACCTTTGTAACAATTTTAACTGTCTTTTCATTTTGCCCGCGTTCTTCATCAGCTTTCGCATCTGATCGAAGCGCCGGAGCAAATCGTTTACCTCCGTGACGGTGCTGCCGCTGCCGCGCGCGATCCGTTGCCGGCGACGCGCGTTCAAAATTTCCGGACGCCGCCGCTCTTCGCTCGTCATCGAGAGCACGATCGCTTCGGTGCGGTTGAGCTGCTTCTCGTCAATCGAGAGGCCCGGCACGTTACTCATGCCGGGCAACATGCCAAGGATATTCTCCAGCGGCCCCATCTTTCGCATCATTTTGAATTGGGCGAGGAAATCGTTGAAATCGAAGGAGGCGCTGCGCAGCTTGCGCTCGAGGCGAGCGGCATCTTCGGCGTCGATGGCTTCGGCCGCTTTCTCGACCAAGCCTACGACATCGCCCATTCCCAGAATTCGCCCGGCCAGACGTTCGGGAACAAACGGCTCAAACTGGTCGAGCTTCTCGCCGGTGCCGATAAATTTGATCGGCCGATGCGTGACTTCGCGCATCGACAGCGCGGCGCCGCCACGGGCGTCGCCATCGAGCTTGGTCAAAATGATTCCCGTGATCTGGAGCGCGTCGTTGAAATGCGTTGCGACGCTGACGGCCTGCTGGCCAGTGGCGGCATCGACAACGAGCAAAATCTCCTGCGGCTGGAGAAGGTCCTTCAGCTGTTTCAGTTCTTGAATAAGGGGCTCATCGATTTCCTGGCGACCGGCCGTGTCGAAAATATCGATATCGGTCGATTGTCGATCTTCGCGTTCAATCGCCGCTGTGGCCGCGCGCTGCACATTTTTGTCAGCCGCATCGGGTGTGAAGACTGGAACGTTGATTTGGTTGCCAAGGGTGGCGAGTTGCTCGATTGCGGCCGGCCGCTGCAGATCCAGCGCAATCAAGCAGGGCGCGTGACTCTGTTTTTTGAGCAGCCGCGCAAGCTTTGCCGCCGACGTTGTTTTTCCCGAGCCGTTGAGGCCGACGATCAAAATGCGATGCGGCTCTCCCAAATCCAGCGGCGCGGCGTCGCCCCCGAGCAAGATCGACAATTCATCGTGGAAAATTTTAACGATCTGCTGCCCGGGCGTGATGCTGCGCAGCACCGCTTCTCCGAGCGCTTTCTCCTTCACGCGCGCGACGAACTTCTTCGCGACCTGAAAATCGACGTCCGCCTCGACCAACGCGAGCCGCACGTGTCGCAGCGCGCCATCGATGTTCGATTCGCTAATCGTGCCATGGCCGCGCAGGTCTTTGAAGATCTCCTGCAGCTTATCGCTTAGTTGTGAAAACATGCCTGGAGTGACGCGCTCCGTCGCGTCCGACGAATCAATGGGACGGCACAGAGGCCGTCCCTCCATTATTTCTTCGGCTTTGGCGTCGGGGTGGCCGCGGGCGACGGTGCGCCGGCCGTCTCTTCGATGCCGAACGTCCAGTGGGCTTCAACTTTTTTGTCGCCCGCCTTCGCGCTCAGAATCACGGTGCAACTCTTATCGCGCAATTTTTGCGTGACCTGATAGGCAACCGTGCCGGTTTTCGGATCGTAGCTCGCCGGCACGACGCCGAGCCCGCTGACTCGCATCTGCAAACTGGCTGGGTCGATTTGTCCAAGCGGACCGACGTTGGCCAAAGATTGGCCGCTCCGACTTCAGCGACGGCCGCCGCGCCACCGGCCGAGGTGCCGATCATCTTTAATGCGTCGGCGAAAACTTTTGGCTTGTTCGCTTCCATCGCGTAACGACCAATCGAATCGAGCGGAGAAGTAAAGGTAATCGGCTGACCGTAAACAGTGAACATCGCTTCGTAACCCGCGTTGCGCGCGACTTCTTTGACGTGCTCGTTGTAAGTGCCGAAGGGCACGGCAAAGCAATTGATTTTGATCCCCAGCCGCTGTTCGAGCAGTTGTTTGCAGCCGACGACTTCCTTTTGAAGCCATTGTTCGTATTCCGGACCGGTTAGTTTCTTTTTCGTTCTTTTCCCGCCGGGTTCCATCACCATGATGGTATGGCCTTCGCGCAGATCCTGGTGCGTGGCGGTGTGCGCCTGAATGTCGATCCCGTTGTCGCGCATGTCGGCGAGCTGTTCCCAGGTGATCGCCTGTCCACCGCCGAGGCTGCCGCCGGCGACGCCTTCGGTATAAATGAACATCGTGAACGTGTAACCGAATTTTTTCATGATCGGCCAGGCGACTTCATATTGGGATTTCCAGCCGTCGTCGAAACTGATGACCGCGCAGCGCGGCGGGATATTTTTTTCGCCCCGTTTCCAGGCGAGCAAATCCTGCAGGCTGATCACGGTAATGCCGCGGTCCTTCAATTCTTTCATCTGCGCCTCGAACATGGGCGGCGTGATTTCCGTTCCCGGATAACGCACTTTGTCGACCAGCCGGTGATAACAAAAGATGATGGTCTGCGCGGTTTGATCGACAACCGGCTTGGTCACGCTCGGTTTGGGAGCCGCGGCGCCTGCCGGCGTAGTGATCGGGCCCGGTGCTTTCGCTGCCAACGCTGAATTGCAAAGGAAAACACCACAGGCCAAAACGGCGGAAAGAAAAACGAATCGAATGCGCATAGTTGAGGTAAACGCCTTTAATTCCGGTCACACAAAAAACAAGCGGTTTTTGCGGCCGCAGGCGCCACGACTTCCCCGATCGATGAAGTTTCCGCAACATTTGGCAGAAAAGTCGCTTTGAGCTACTAGAGTTGCCATGTCACGACTGATCGGGCGCGTTAGCGTCGTTATTCTACCCGGCTTGCTGGCCGCCTGCGCGGTCGCTCCGACGGCCGGAATAAAAAACACCAGCAAGAGTTTCACCACGGTCGTAGTCGATGCGGGTCACGGCGGCAAAGACAGCGGCGCTTATCGCCGCTACGGCGGCGCCGAAAAGTACGCGACTCTTGACGTGGCCCGCCGATTGGAACGCAAGTTGCGCGAATCGGAATTGAAAACGGTCATGACCCGATCGGCCGACGTTTTCATCTCCCTTGATGAACGGGTCGCGATCGAAAATCGGCAGAAGAATTCCGTCTTCGTCAGTATCCATTTTAATGATTCGCGGAGACGCACGACTCGCGGATTCGAGACTTACTACAACTCGCCCATGTCGATCGAGCTGGCCCAGCGCATCCAATCGAAGCTCATGACCATTCGTCGCTCAGCCAACGGCGGCGTGCGCCACGCCAATTTTCGTGTTTTGCGGCTGGCGAACTATCCGGCCGTCCTCGTCGAGTGCGGTTATCTGAGCAACCGCAACGAAGGCCGCGAAGCGCGCGACTCGGAATTTCGCGAGGTGCTCGCGGACAAAATCGCCGAGGCCGTTATCGAACAACGATTTGGGCCGGGCGTTTATCGCGGCTCGACCCAAGTCGCTGCCCAGCCGGAACCTCCCGGCGAAGGGCCGGGGCTCGCGCCCGCGCATCTGCGTCGCTAGCGCGCCGCCGCTTAGAATTCCTTACCGCGCTCTTCGCGGCCCAGGGCGGCGAGAATAATTATCAATAGGAAAACGACGGCTTCGACGAGCGCCATCGTCAGCGCATAGTTTGGTTCTCCGTTTGGCAAACGGAAATGTTCCGCCAGCCACGCCTGTTGCTGCGCCGCATAAGCGGCCGCGAAATTCCCCATCTGATAAGCGAGCCCCGGAAAAGTGCCGCGAAATGCGGGCGGCGAAAGTTCGTTCAAATGCACCGGCACCACGCCCCCGGCGCCTTGCACCATAAATTGGATGAGGAAACCGCCCAAAAGGAGCGAAGCGGTGGTAGGCGCAAAAATCCACAGCGGAATGAGCAACATGCCACCGAGGGCCGCCAGGATGATCACCCGCCGGCGACCCCACTGCTGTGATAAATGACCCAGGATCGTCCCACCACAAATCATTCCGAAAGCGTAGATGATCGCGATTCTTGACGTTTCGTCGGCGTTGAAGCCGCGCTGCTTTTGCAAATAGGTCGCGTAGAGGTCCTGGGTCCCGTGCGACATGTAATTGAATGCCGTCATCAGTAGGGCGGCGTAAACGAACAACATGCCGTGTTGCCGGAGGAAGATCGTCATCTGCAATCGCGGTTTCTCCCGGGCACGCTCCCGCTCCCACACCGGCGACTCGGGAACGCGTGCCCGAATGTAAATCACCAACAGTGCCGGCAACGCGCCGGCGACAAACAAGCCGCGCCAGCCGAAATGCGGAAAAACGATCCAGTAAACAAGCGCGGCCAGCAGATAGCCGACGGCATAGCCCTGCTGCAACATGCCAGAGAACAGACCGCGCGCCGCAGTGGGAAGCGATTCCATGGCGAGCGATGCACCGAGTCCCCATTCGCCACCCATTCCGATCCCGAAAAGCGCGCGCAGGATCAAGAAGATCGTGAAATTCGGGGCGAAGGCGGTCAAGAGCTCCATCACCGAATAAAAAATGATGTCGGCCATGAGTGGGATGCGCCGACCGAATTTGTCGCCGAGCAACCCGAAGATGAAGGCGCCGACCGGGCGCATCATCAAGGTAAGAGTGATGGCAAAAGCGACGTTCGGGATGCTGCGATGGAAATCGCGACCGAGCGGGATCAGGACAAACGTGATCAAAAAGAAATCAAACGCATCCAGCGCCCAGCCCAGAAAACAGGCCAGGAATGTGTTGCGCTGATCGCGATTGAGGGCTGTGAAGAGCCGGAGCGCGGCCACCTCTGTCACCTACTTATCCGGTGGAACCAAGTCGAGCGATCTGTTGAGCACGGTCGGAGCACAATGGTTTCGCAGCAGCACCCAGAGTGGCAATACATGCCGAATAGCTTGCTTTTGTTTCGCAAT
>QHPZ01000137.1:11542-12118 GCA_003219225.1 Verrucomicrobiota bacterium
TCGCACACGAAAAAATCGCTTCCTCGTCGCGATCTGCACTGCCGCGGCACTTGGTTTGTTGATGGTGGCAAACGGCAACGCGCAGAGGCCGGACAAGTCGAAGCCGTCTCCGACACCGACGCCGGCGCCCACTGCCACCCCAGCTCCGCGGCCGACGCCGACGCCCACGCCTTCCTGTCCTTTGCCCGACAATTATGGCGTAAACAAGACCGTGAGCCCCGAAAAGCCGCTGGAGGCGGTTTGCCACAATGGAAAAATTCTCTGTTTGCCACAATCGGCGGCCCAGGCGCACATCCAGCACGGCGACCAGGATCTCGGCCCCTGCAGCAAACAGGGAAACAACGGTCCCTGTCCTTAATAAGCGCGGACGATTGCTCAGTTTCTAAACGTGGCGCGGTTGCTCGTGCGACCGCTGGCTGGCAGCTTTCGCCGCTCTGTTGCGGCAAATCGGCTCGTCCATGTATGTTAGCCGGATGCGTTACTTGGTGAAAGCGAAGCCGAAGAGCGGAAAGCAAACCGATCTGCTCGGCGCCATCAATTCTCGAACGCTCGGCCGCGGGTCTATTGCGGGAGACG
>QHPZ01000139.1 GCA_003219225.1 Verrucomicrobiota bacterium
AAACGCGCGGCGACCGCCTGAATTATTGACGCGCGATCACGTCTCGCGCTGCATCGTGCGCGAGATCAAAGAGGGCCGGGGATCGCCCCATGGCGGCGTTTATCTCGACATCTCCTGGATCAAAGAAAAACTGCCGAACGCCTCCGAGCATATTAGGCGCAAGCTGCCGAGCATGTATCATCAGTTCAAACAACTCGCTGATATTGATATCACAGAGCAGCCGATGGAAGTCGGCCCGACGACCCATTACATGATGGGCGGCGTGCATGTCGATCCAGACACGCAAATGTCGCGCGTGCCGGGGCTATTCGCCGCTGGCGAATGCGCCGCCGGCATCAATGGCGCGAATCGGCTTGGCGGTAATTCACTTTCTGATCTGCTCGTCTTTGGCAAACGCGCCGGCGAATTCGCTGCGCAGTTCGCGAAGGCCAATTCGTTAGGCTCGATCGACAATGGCAAGATCGACATCGTCGCCCGGGACGCGCTCGCGCCTTTTGATCGACCTGCAGGCGAAAATCCCTATGAGCTGCAACGTGAGCTTCAGCAAGCCATGCAGGATCTCGTCGGCATTGTAAGAACCGAAACTGAGATGCGCAGTGCGCTCGAGAAGATCGACAACCTGAAAGCCCGCGGCGGAAATGCGAGCGTCACCGGCAATCGTGAATACAACCCCGGCTGGCACACCGCTCTGGATCTGAAAAATCTGCTCACCGTTTCCGAAGCGATCCCCCGCGCCGCTTTGGAGCGCAAGGAAAGTCGCGGCGCACAGTTCCGCGACGATTATCCGAGCAAAGACGAGCGGCTCGCGAAAGTGAATACGATGATTGCGCCAGCACCTGATGGCTAGATGCAAATTCGATTGGAGCCGTTGCCCGAGATGCCGGATTATTTGAAGCAGGTGATTGAGGAAAACAAATGAAAGCGCGGTGTCATCCTGAACGAAGTGAAGGACCGCACATCCAGTTCTGGATCACGCAAATCATTTTGTGTGATCATCGCGATTATGTGAGGTCCCTCGCTTGCGCTCGGGATGACAACGCGGTGCGTAAACACAATCGGTCATGAACGCCACGTTCAAAGTCTGGCGCGGCGACGCCAACGGCGGCGCGTTTCGCGAGTACGCGACGGAAGTATCCGAAGGTATGGTCGTGCTCGATGCAGTGCATGACATCCAGCGGACGCAGGCGCCGGAGGCGGGTAAATGCGGGTCGTGCTCGGCGGAAGTGAACGGCATGCCGAAGTTGATGTGCATGACGCGGCTAAGCGAGTTGCCCGTTGAGAAACCGATCACGGTCGAACCGATGAAAGCGTTTCCGGTCATCAAAGACTTAATCACCGATGTTTCCTGGAACTTTCATGTTAAAAAGCGAATCAAACCCTTTAAGCCGCGTCGACCAGATGCGCCGGACGGCACCTGGCGCATGCAGCAAGCGGATATCGATCGCGTGCAGGAGTTTCGAAAATGCATCGAATGTTTTCTCTGTCAGGATGTCTGTCACGTGTTGCGCGATCATCGGATGCACGATCAATTCATCGGGCCGCGCTTTTTGATCCACGTCGCCGCGCTCGAGATGCATCCGCTGGATACCGAGAATCGGATCGGTGAATTGCGCAACGCGCAGGGGATCGGTTACTGCAACATCACAAAGTGCTGCACGAAGGTGTGCCCGGAGAACATTCAGATCACCGACAACGGAATCATTCCTTTAAAAGAACGAGTCGTGGACGACTTTTACGATCCGCTGGGTTGGTTCTGGCGCTGGTTGAAGCGCAAGCAAGATCGACAATCATAAGATCGACATCGCATGTCGCAGCTAAAGTCACTTCACAAAGACGCGATCTCGGCCGCGCTCGAGAAAGCGGAGCGATATCGCCTGCTCAACGAGCCGGGTGAAGCGGAAAGCATTTGCCTCGATGTTCTCGCGGTTGAGCCCGAAAACCAGCAAGCAGTCATCACGTTGCTGCTCGCGCTGACGGTCCGATTCGAGAAGGGCTACTCGGTGAGCGACACGCAGACGAAGGAGTTGCTCGGGCGCATGAAATCCGAATACGACCGCGCGTATTATGCCGGGATCGTGGCGGAGCGGCGCGCCAAAGCGAAGCTGCGCCAGAACACACCCGATTGCCGCTTTCAAGCCTACGATCTACTGCGCGAAGCGATGGATTGGTTCGAACAAGCCGAGCCGGTTCGCCCGCCCGGCCACGACGATGCAATTTTGCGCTGGAACACCTGCGCGCGCATCATTGCGCGAAACAGTCTCGTTCCGCGCGCCGAAGAAGAGCGGATCGAATTCCCGCTCGAATAACTGTAGCCGCTTCGCCGTGCGAAGCGCTTCGTAAGATGGATCAAACACGAGACGATTTCGCCCGCTTCGAACAAGACGGCTGGCAGCAAGTGGCGGCTAAGTACGATTCAACCTGGTCGTCGCTCACCAGGCAGTTCATTCCGCATTTGCTTGAAGCGGTCCAACTCGGACCCGGCATGCAGATTTGTGCGGGCCCGGATACGTCTTCGAATACGTGCGCAACTTGGGCGCGATCCCCACCGGCATCGATTTCTCGGAAAAGATGGTCGGTATCGCAAAACGAATGTTTCCGGAAATTTCATTTCGGCGCGGAGACGCGCAGAATTTGCCAGTTGGCAACGAGAGTTTTGATCGGGTGTTGATCAATTTCGGTTTGCTCCACGTCGCGCATCCGGAACAAGCCTGCGCCGAAGCGTGCCGGGTGCTGAAAGCTGGCGGAAAGTTCGGCTTCACGGTGTGGGCAGGTCCAGAGCACAATCCCGGCGCGAAAATTGTGAACGACGCGATCCAGGCGCACGCCGACCTGAATGTAAAACTGCCGGAAGGACCGCCACATTACTTGTACGGCGACCGGGAAGAATGCCGAAAAGTGTTAAGCGAAGCGGGCTTCGCCGGACAAACCATGACGTATCGCACTCACCTCTTGGAATGGCAGCTGCCCAGCGCCTCGTTTCTCTTTGAAGCAGAGCGCGACGCGGGTGTGCGGACGACAGGGCTCTTGAAGCTACAAACTGCCGAACGGCTGGATGCGATTCGCAAGGCGATTGAAAGTGGAGTGAAGAAATATGCCAAAGGCGATGGCTTCGCGGTGCCATTCGCGGCGCACATCGTTGTAGTGATGAAACTGAAATGATTGGAGGGACGCGCTCTGTCGCGTCCCAAATTTCAGGGGCGACACGGAGGTCGTCACTTCGTTACACAATCGCGCCGCCACAACTCGAGCCTGCGCCGGCCGTACAACCGAAGCAGTGATCGCCCGTCATGATGGGGCGATTGTCGATCTTGTCGGGATCAATGTCCCAGAGGAAAAGCCGTTTTCCGTTCTCCCATTGCATCTCGAGCTGCTGATTAAAATCGCAATCGTAAACTTCGCCGCGCCAGCCGACGCTGATCGTGTTGCGACACATGAGACCTTCGACCGCCGCCGGATTAAATGCGTTGATCAGCAACTCCATGTATTCGTCGAGCTTGTCGCTATGCCGCAAATAAGCGGCAAAACGTCCGATTGGTAGGTTGGTAATCGTGTAGAGCTTGTTAAACACGATACCGAAGTGCGAGAAGAGTTCGCGCTTGTAGTCGGCTTCGAGCTCAACCTGCGCCGGCGGCAAAAATGGACCGACCGGATTGTAAACCAGATGTAACGGAAGATCGGCATCGATCCCGTAGCCAAGTGAATTCAACAACTGCAACGCTTTGATGCTGCCATCGAACACGCCGTCGCCGCGTTGCGCGTCTACGTTCTCCGGCGAATAGCACGGCATCGAGGCAATGATCTCCACGCGGTGTCG
>QHPZ01000141.1 GCA_003219225.1 Verrucomicrobiota bacterium
CAACACTGGAGCCAACCGATAAAACAATCAGCGGGATTTTCTCCAGGACCAGCTTGATGATTGTCGATTTAGCAATCGGCGCCTTTTGGGCGCTTGCTGCTAAGCCTGCAATTCTGTTGAGTGGCCAGTAGTCCAGCAGCAAAAGAACAAAGGGCAGAGTCACGAGCATCGGCTTCGACATTAGGCCACACGCGAACAGCAATACGACGGCCATATACCGACCGAACGATGGCCGCCGCGCATATCGCGCATAGGCAAGTAGCGTGAGCATGAAAAAGACACCGCTGAGCACGTCTTTGCGTTCAGCGATCCACGCGACCGATTCGACATGAAGCGGGTGGACCGCGAACAAGGCCGCAACAAACGCACTTCGCCACAGCGTTCCGGTCATCTGCAATAGTGCCAGGAAAAGGAGAATAGCGCCTGTCGCATGCAGCAGCGCATTCGTGCCGTGGTGCCCGCCGGGCCTCAGTCCATAAAGCTGGCAATCGAGCATGTGCGAAATTGTCGTCAGCGGATGCCAGTTCTCGGAATGAACGTGGGTGAAAGCCCAAACGATTGCCTTCGCGCTCAGGCCGGCAGTTATCCTGGGATTCTCATAAACGTAGCGTTGATCGTCGTAATTGACGAAGTCATGATGCAGCGTCTGGCCGAAAACAATCCAGGTAAGTGCTGCCAGCAAAACGGTTGTTGGGAGAATCAGCCAGCGACGGTTCGATTGCGCCGCAGTTGGTGTTCTGAGATTAACGTGTTGCAGGTGCGCTGGCATTGCGTGAGTCGAAAGCCGCGGTCCTCCTAAGATTTCCGTTTGTAGATCAAAATGTATTGCCCAAGCTGCGCAACTGAAGAAGGTATCTCGTCGAAGTAATAATCCGATCGACCGGGCGCCATGAGATTCACGAACCCGACCACCTCGTAATTTTTTCCCGTGTATTCATCGGCCCAGACAAAGATCTGTCGGTCGGAGCCCGGCCGCGGCAACCAGGAGTCTGACATGACTACCGAGACAAGATATTTCGGGCGTGCTGCTTCGATCTCGCGCTCCATCTCTGCTTGCATCCGGCGGGCATATTTTTGGCCTTCCATCAGCCCGTACATGTAAATGTACCCGGTCGCTGAGTGTCGCTTTGCATAAAAATAAATCTGAGGTTCTGATCCAAGGACAGCGACCGTATCGGTCGGGTTGGTATGATCCCGGAGATAGTTGGCGATCCGGATCGATTCCAGAAAGGGGCTCTCCGGGTAAATCGTGCGGCAAGCTTCGACTGGTGAATCTTGAAAGAACAATTTCCTCTCCGAAGACAACGACACACTGAAGGCAGCGGCGCAGAGGAGAAGAGGAATAGGCCAGAGCGTTTTTGAGTAGCCGATGCGCGACAACGTGCTGCTGGTGATACCGATGAGGAGTGAAAGCGCGGGAAGTAGCAGAATGAAATAATGGGGGCGAAAATAAAACCCGGGGCAGAGCGCGAGAAACGAACAGACCAGCAGCCAAAATACGAAAACTGTCACGCCGCGGATAGGCGCCCTCCATACGCCCAGCAGGAGGCCAATCGCAGCAAGCGCCCACAGCGGCCAGGCGGCTCCGATGATCGGCGCGACCGCGTTGGCAAAAACACGACCCGCTTGTGATAACGGAACAAGTGTCGCGTATTCGCGGCTGTAATAGACCGTCCAAAACCAAAATTTATCGAAAACGCCCAAAGACCAGAATAGCGCGCAGATAAATGCAAATGGGAATATGGTGGCCACGGTAAAGACAAAAATGCGCGTCGCCAATTGTCTGAAGTGAAGCGGGCGACTGTGTTCGACCAGCAGACATGTCACTGCAAACAGAGCAAAAAAGACCGCGGGCTGTTTCATCAGGACAGCGCAGCCGAAAAGTAAGCCGCTGACGAAGAGGCGAGCGAGCACGCGTCGCTCTGATCGATTCAACAAGAGCAGCGTCCCTGCGACGACCGGCAGCACCACAAAATGCGTGGCATGAGCGGCAAGACCTAACACACAACCTAAGAGCGAGAGGATCGCGTAGCTTGCCGCCGCACTGAGCCCCGCTATCGGGTCGAGCAATCGCCGGCCAAGCACAAAAATGAGGCAGACCGTAGCGGCATTGACCAATAGCAAACCGAGGTGAATCGCGGTGATCGTTTGACCGAAGATCGACATCATCAAGGCGTAGGCGGCGTACGTTCCCGGGAACTTCATGTTGTAAACGAGCTTGTACGGTGAAATGCCTTCGAGCATGAGTTGACCAGCGTAGGCGTATTCGCCTTCGTCGCGTTCGAGCGGCATTGAAAGAAGGCGAATGCGAACTGCCAGTGCGATGCCAAACACCGCCACGGCCACAATCAGCCACGCGATCCGCGCGAGCCGGTGCAGTTGAATGGTCGAATTTCTCATGAGGCTGCGCTACAGATAACAATCATCTAAAAGAGGAGCTGCTGTGCACGAATTTTTCGAGCGCCCATCTGTAACGCGGGGGCGCACCTGGCTTTTCGTCCTCATGTTAGCGGCAGTGACCGTGCTGGCTTACCGGCCAGCTTGGAACGGTGGATTCATCTGGGATGACGACGACTACGTGACGAATAATGAGTTGCTCACCGCGCCGGACGGTTTGCGGCGAATCTGGTTTTCTTTCGATTCGCCATCGCAATATTTTCCGCTGGTCTATACTACATTTCGATTCGAACGCGCATTGTGGGGCCTGAATCCCACCGGCTACCATTGGACGAACCTCCTGCTGCACGTTGGCAATGCACTGCTCGTTTGGCGTCTGCTTGCGCGATTAAAAATTCCCGGGGCTGCGCTGACCGCAATAATTTTTGGGTTGCACCCGGTGCAAGTGGAGTCAGTCGCATGGATCACCGAGCGCAAGAATGTGCTGATGGGGTGTTTCTTTTTGCTAGCATTGCTGGCGTGGACGGCGTTTGTCGAGCCAGCGCGCAAACGCCGTTGGCTCTTCTACGGTCTGGCGCTGGGTTTTTATGTACTGGCACTCTCGGCCAAAACAACGGCCTGCACCCTGCCGGCGGCGCTACTGTTAGTGCTTTGGTGGCAAAAGAAACCAATTAACTGGCGACGAATTCTGCAGGTCGCGCCATTTGTCCTGCTTGGTTTAGCGGCGGGTCTACTCACGGTTTGGTCGGAGCGCCAGCATCAGGGCACTAGTCGCGCGATTTTCCCCTTCCTAAACCCGATTGAGCGCTTGCTGGTGGCGAGTCGCGCGGTTTGGTTCTACCTCTGGAAATTGATTTGGCCAGCGAAGTTGACGTTCATTTATCCACGATGGAACGTCGCGCCGGCGGACCCGGCGGATTATGTCTGGGTTGGAGCGCTCGTGGCGCTTTGCGCGCTGATTTTCATTGCACGTGGTCGGTTCGGCCGCGGTCCGGAGGTCGCAATTGCATTCTGCATCGCGACGCTCGCGCCGATGCTGGGCTTCATCATGCTTTACACGTTTCGCTTTACCTTTGTCGCCGACCATTACCAGTACTTGGCTTGTATCGGACCAATCGCGCTCGGCGCGGCAAGTTGGAGCAGACTAGCGGCTGCAACGAAATACAACTCGCGCCTGTTCTACGCAGGCGTGCTGATCGTGATGGTGGTGCTGGCGATACTCACGCGGCGACAGAGCGCGATGTACGGAAACATCGAAGCGCTGTGGCGCACGACGCTGGCCAGAAACTCCACTTGCTGGATGGCTCACAACAATCTCGGCATCGTCCTTTTCCAAAAAGGGGAAATCGATGAAGCGATCGCGCAGTACCGGACGACGCTGCAGCTGCAGCCGGATTTCGGCGACGCCGAGTACAACCTTGGCAATGCTCTCCTCCACAAAGGCGAAGACGACGAGGCCATTCTGCATTGCGAGAAAGCCGTGAGAATGCAGCCAAACGATCCTGACGCCCAGGTTGCGTTCGCAAACGCTCTGCTCGAGAACCAGCGACGCGAGGAAGCAATCGTGCATTATCACCAAGCATTGGCGATACGCCCTCGGTACTTCCTTGCGCATTACGGCCTCGGCCGCGCTTTTCTCGAGAAGGGTGAAAACGAAGCGGCAATTGCGCATTGTCTGGCGGCGGTATCGATTGAGCCAAACCAGGCAGACGCTCAAGCTACTCTCGCTGTTGCTCTCGACCAAACGGGGCGGACAGCGGAAGCAATTACTCACTATGAAAAAGCTCTGGCAATCTCGCCAGAATCGGTGGCGGCGGCGAACAACCTGGCCTGGCTACTGGCGACTTCTCCCGATGCAGCTTTGCGTCACGGCGATAAAGCGCTGGAGTTGGCGCAACGTGCGGATCAGCTCTCCGGCGGAAACAACGCCACCGTTCTCCGGACGCTTGCCGCAGCGCATGCGGAGAACGGCCATTTCGGCAAAGCAGTGGAGATTGTGCGCACGGCTTTGCGATTAAGTGCCCTTAATGCTGATCGCGAACTCGCCCGGGAGCTCCAAGCGGATCTGTCGCTTTACAGCGCCGGCCTGCCTTCCCGGGAATCGGCGAAGTAGCTGGCTCGTGCAGCTGGCGCCAAGTCGGACGCCATTGGCGCGTTAAAGAGCGATTAGCTGCGGGAGAGCTTCGGATTACTCGTCGCTTCGCTGCGGGTGCCCGTTCGGACTTCGGCAGAATCGTTTTGGCTGCTGAGAATTCACGGGCTTTTGGCATTCCCGCTGCTTATAGAAAATATAGCAAATATGGTTCTAATAAGCATCCACCCTTTCACCGCCCGTAAACTTTGGCCCCTGATCCTCGGCCTTGTTTGCCTCTTCTCGTTCGCCTGCTTCGCAGAATCCGCCTACCTCAGCGTCAATTCTACCCCTTATGATCGGCAGATGACCAGGATTTCCCCTGTGCTGCTCACCAAGAGTGATGCCGGCAACCAGGGCGTCTCATTGGCGCTAGTAAACCATTGGATCGAAGACCTGCGCGCGATCCCGTACGGATTTAGCACGGAGTGGAAGACACCCGAGGAGGTGGAATTCGCCCCCGTGGCGGATTGCAAGGGCAAAGCTGTCGCTTTGTATCAGCCAAGCGCACGATCCTGAGCCGGAGGACGCACGCTTGGATCGAGTGGGACACCGATCGTGGCACTTACGTGCTCGACCCGACGATTAACTGGACGGCATACCGCGCCGATAGATTTCGCGATCGCGCCTATATTCCGCTCTACGCCTACGCCGGCACGCACAAGTATCGCGCCACATCGGGTACGCTTTACGCGAGAAACTCGGGATCTTTGCCCGGGTCCGAAAAATAGCGCGGACCGGTTCGCTGTCCGGAGCGCGGTTGCAAGATCGACAATTAGTAGGTGCAGCTTGGCGCTGACAATACGTCTATGTCACGAGCAGGCAGCTACTGGTCAAAAAAATTGGCGTGCGTGAAGAATTATATTGCCAAAGCGGAGGCGGCTGACTATCATCGTTTTTGCAGCTATGGAAATTATATGAGTGCACATACTTCTTCGCTCCTCAAGACGTGCGGTTTCATCTGCTCGCTTTTCTTTGTCTACGGCTCTTCATTCGCGGCCGACTTGGTGCTCGAGAAAGTACCGCCCATCACGGTTGCGCAAGCGCCGGCGTATCCCGAGAATCTGGCTCGTTATTACTACGGTGCGCGCGTCGAGGCATCGCAAGGTACCGCGGTTGCGGATCTGCGCCTCAGCTCCAAATCGGAAGACACAAACACGTCCGCTGCGGCTCTCCTTTGTGATGATCCGACGGTTGGTTACGCGTTGCCGAGCGGAGCCACGACATTGCTGGTTTCATTTCCGAAGATCGAGAATGTCAATACGATCTCCTTTTTGAATCATTCGGCTAAGGGTAGCGTCAAGATTGCCATTTCCAGCGCCAAGCTGCCGGCCGACAGCCCACAATGGCGTGAAGTGACTGAGCAGGAACTGACGCCTGACGTCATCAAGGCCAAGGTCGGTCCAGCTGAAGCAAAATATGTAAGACTGACCTTCGACCTCTCTAAGCAAGGCCGAATTGCTGCGCTTGGCATCTATTCGGCACCGGCACTTTCTGCTTTTACGATGCCGCAAGCGCGCAATTTCGGTGCCGAGGAGAAATCGGAAACATTCGGCTTGATCAGTTGCAACCTTGCTGACGTCCACGCACGGTCACGCGCTCTTTACGTGACGTCGGGTGATGATGTCAGCCAAGCCAGCAACATGATTGATGGTCAACCCGGCTCGAGCTACACGTTCGGCGCCGCTGATGGAACGCCGGCAACCGTAATTGATCTCGGTAAGCCCACGACCCTGCACAGGANNTGAACGATGCCACTCTCGCTAAATTGACTCCGGTCGGATCGGTGCTCGACGAAGGTACCGGTCGTGCCGCCGTTGATTTCCCGGAAATGAGCGGCCGCTACATTCTTGTGAAATGGGCGCCTGTTGGTCAGCAGGACGCGCCTTTCTCGGTTGCTGAGATTTCCGCGTTCGGCACGACTGCCAACCTAACTTTTGCAGCCATCGGCAGTCGCATCAACTCCGACGGAAAATCGGTCGATCCGAAAGATTACGGACTGGGCAAGGAGGCAAAGGAGATCCCGGCTGAGGCTCCTCCGGCGGAAGGTCCTCCAGTGGGTCTACCTCAGCCGCCACCGTTTGTTTTCGTTCCGCTCGTGCAACCGACGAGTGAATAGCTAAATCGTTCTCACAAAAACCCGTCCTCCACACAACGGCGGACGGGTTTTTTGTTTTGCCGATCAGAGTTGGTCGCGGATGATGCGAAAGATTTGTGTGCTGTCGACGTAACCGTGCAGCGCGGTGCTGCCAGGTCCGCTGCCGAGGGCGGCCATGTCTTCGACGGTGTTGAGCGCTGATTTCGCGTAAACTGCAGCAGGCTCGAGATATTCTGCCTCTGACCTAATCGCCTGTCCGGTCCGCCGTCTTTCCGCCCAGCTGGCACGTGACCAGCGCGCTCCCTTTGGCCCACTTGCCCAGGTAAGCCACGGTTCTCCCGCCGGGTTCAGCCCCAACAGCGCGATGCCACTGTCGTTGCGGAATGGAAATCCGTTCAGCGTCAGACCGCCGAGAGCAACGTCGCCGCACACGATAATTGTCGATCTTGCGCCGGCGTAGCGTTGGGCGGTTGCAATCGCGCGATCCAAGTCGGCTGTTTGACCAAGTGTCCTCTCCGCGTCGTTCTCTTGGGCGGCTTTCCGCATCAAACCCGCGTCGGCAATCAGCAGGTAACCGCCGGGATTGTATTGCAGCAGTTCGATCGCGCGTCGTACCATGTCGCTAAGACTCGGCTGCTCGCTGCGTTGCTCGATCTGATTGAAAAAAGCGAGCTCCGCATCGGCAAAAGCACCGAAGAGCTTGGGCCGTCGGAAAGTCGATACGCCTTCGAGCTCCGCGCGTGTGCGCACAATCTCGAAACCGTTTCGCCGCAACTCGAGCAGCAGATCGCGCCCATCATTTCTACTGCCGCCCTTCGCCTCCGGGAGAAAAGCGGCACTGCCACCACCCATCGCAACATCGATTTTCGCGGCTTCCACGAATTCGCGGGCAATGTTTTCAGCGTCGGCCGGATCGGTCGGGTGCGCGTAAAAGGCCGCGCCGGTCGGATCAGTCAATCGCAAGTCCGTAACAAGGCCGGTAACACGGCCGCGTGCCCGCGCAAGATCGACAAGACTGGCAAGCGGCTTTCCGTTCCGGTCGAGCGCGATACTTCGGTTGTTAACTCTGGCCCCGGTCGCGAGCGCCGTCGCGGCTGCTGCTTGATCCGGCGCGGCGAAGTCGTTCGAATGATTTTGGAGCAGGGCCAGATTGGGCATCGATTCGAGCGCGAGACGGGCGTCGGCACCGCCCATGTAAACGCGGGTCATCGCGATTCGCGCGGGCGTCAGCCCTTCGCCGATGAAAAAAATGATGCCGAAGGGTTTTTGCACCACCCAGTGCTTGAAGTAAACAACGCCCAGGCCGCCAAAAACCAGCAGGCAAACAAGCGCGAGCAAACGATTGCGCCACTTCACTCTCGCGATGTAGCGACGCTATTTCCGGATTGTCAATCCCGCAGCCGGAAAGCGCTTGTCGATCTGGGGAATCATCGCCAGAGTGCGCCGTATGCCCGGGCCGGTGATGCTCATTATTCGTGACGGCTGGGGCATTAACCCCGGCGGCAAAGACAAGCGCGAGGAAAATGGCGACGCCACGCTCCTCGCGCACACGCCGTTTCATGACGAGCTCTACCGCCGTTACCCCGGCAGCAAATTGAGCGCGAGCGGACCCGACGTCGGTCTGCCCGAAGGACAAATGGGCAATTCCGAGGTCGGCCATCTCAATCTGGGAGCCGGCCGGATCGTTTATCAGGACCTCACTCGGATCAACAAAGCGATCGCCGATGGCGAACTCGCGCGGAATGATGTCGCGCAGGAAGCATTCGCCGCCGCGCGCGAGCACCGGCTTCATTTGTTAGGCCTGGTCTCCGAGGGCGGTGTGCACAGCCATTACTCCCACATGATTGCGCTGGCCAACGCCGCATGCGCCGCCGGGGTGCGCGAAATTCTTGTGCACGCGTTTACCGACGGTCGCGATTCGTCGCCCACCGGCGGTCGCGAATATCTCGCCACCTGCGAAACGGAACTGCGCCGGAGCGGCGCGCAAATCGTTACTGTGGTCGGCCGCTATTTTGCGATGGATCGCGATCGCCGCTGGGACCGTACGAAGAAAGCGTGGGACGCGGTCGTGCTTGGCCGCGGAGAGTTTTGCAAAGATTCGCCCTCGGCCGCGTTAGATCGACAATATGCCGCCGGCAAAACCGACGAGTTCATGCCGCCGCTGATTTTCGCCTTGCCCGACGAGCAACGCGTACGCGATGGCGACGTGGTCTTATTTTTCAACTTCCGCGCTGATCGCGCCCGGCAATTGTCGCAGGCGTTTTTGTTCCAAGACTTCGAGGGCTTCAATCGCGAAGTGTGGCCGCGGGTGCATTTCGTTTCGCTCACCGAGTACGATGTTCGATATCCCTCGCCGTTTATCTTCGCGCCCGAACAGTTGAAAAATATTCTTGGCGAGCTCGTCAGCGCGGCGGGCAAAACGCAGCTGCGCATCGCCGAGACGGAGAAATACGCGCACGTCACTTATTTTTTCAACGGTGGCATTGAAAAACCGTTCCCCGGGGAAGAACGATTGCTGGTTCCTTCGCCAAAAGTCGCGACCTACGATCTCAAGCCCGAGATGAGCGCGTCCGAAGTGACCGACGAATTGCTGAAACACATCGCCAAATTCGACCTGATCGTTTTGAACTTTGCCAACCCCGACATGGTCGGTCACACCGGCGTCATCCCCGCCGGCATCAAAGCAGTCGAGACGGTGGACAAATGTTGCCGGCGCATCATCGAAACATTGCTCCCGCTCGGCGGCAAAGTCATCGTGACTGCCGATCATGGCAACTGCGAGCAGATGCGCAATCCCGACGGTTCACCCAACACCGCCCACACTACCAACCTCGTTCACTTCATCTACGTCGCGCGCGACGCGGCCGGCTTTCGCTGTGAGGATGGTATCCTCGCCGACGTCGCGCCGACTCTTCTCTTTCTCTTCGGCCTGCCGCAACCAAAAGAAATGACCGGCCGCAACTTGCTCGTGGCGGTGTAAAGCTAAGCAAAGCGGTCGCCGCCGAGCCACCGGCGCAAACGGAAGATGTGGGCGGGCTGAATCTCTGGGTCAAGCTCGACGTAATTGCGCCGGCCGTGCCAGACGTAACGGGCATCGCTTAGCAAGTCATGCACCTGATAGGTTTCGCCTTCCATTGAACCGAATTGATCGATCGGAACATCGACAAAGGAGTGTTGTTTGCGGTGCGTCGTTCTCCGCGTGGTAGAAACGCAGATTATCATAGAGCTGCAGCGCGCGGTTTTCTCTGCGGATTTGATTGAGGCGCGTGATCCACCCTTTGATGTTGCCGGGCGCGTTCCAGTCGCGCTCCTTGAATTGATATTTTTCCGAATCGAGATACTCCTCGCGCCCGGGCAACGCCTCATTTTCACACAGCTCATATCCGCTGTAGATGCCGTAGAGCGTCGACATCGTCGCCGCGAGCACGATCCGAATCATGAACGCCGGCCGCCCGCCATCCTGTAAGACAAACGGGAGAATGTCCGGCGTGTTTGGCCAAAGATTGCCGCGAAAATATTCGCGCATCTCGGTTTGGGTGAGTTCGGTCAAATATTCAGTGAGCTCCTGTTTGGAATTGCGCCAGGTAAAGTAAGTGTAGCTCTGACTAAAACCGGCTTTCGCCAGCACCTTCATCATTTTGGGTTTCGTGAATGCTTCCGAGAGAAAGATCACGTCGGGATAGCGATCGTGCACCTGACCGATTAGGTACTCCCAAAAGGCGACTGGCTTCGTGTGTGGATTGTCGACCCGAAAAATTCTTACGCCGCGCTCGGCCCAGAAAAGAACGACACTCACCATCTCGGCCCACAGTGCCGGCCAGTTTTCGCAGCGGAAATTGAGCGGGTAAATGTCCTCATATTTTTTGGGCGGGTTCTCGGCGAACTTGATCGAGCCGTCAGGCCGTTTGTAGAACCACTCCGGATGCTCCCGGACATACGGGTGGTCGGGAGAACAATTGAGCGCGAAATCGAGCGCGATCTCCATCCCGCGTTTGCGCACTTCGCGTTGCAGCCAATCGAAATCTTCGAGAGTGCCGAGAGACGGCTCGACGGCCTTATGCCCGCCGGCTTCGCTCCCGATTGCCCACGGCACGCCGGGATCGCCACGCTTGGCGACGATCGCGTTATTGCGGCCTTTGCGATTGGTGTGCCCGATGGGATGAATCGGCGGGAAATAAATCACGTCAAATCCCATCGCTTTAGCGTCGTCAACCCGCGGCAAACAATCGCGAAACGTCGATCCGCGACCGCGGCGTCCCTGGGCCGAACGCGGGAAAAATTCATACCACGCAGTGAACTGCGCCGCCGGACGATCGACAATCACCTGAGCCGCGGGCGCGTACTGTGTGGCCGACGAGCGGTCCGGATAAGTGGCCATTAAGACCTCAAGCTCGCCCAGATGCGCAATGTTGTTGATCTGCGCGTTATCCCCGGTGCGCAGCATCTCGGACAGCTCGCGCAATCGCAAGGCATCGGCGCTCACCTTCGCGCGCTTTGCTGCGGCCTCGAGTAAGGCCGCGCCTTCGAGCGTTTCAGCAATCAAATCGGAAACACCGGCTTCGAATTTCGCGGTGAACTCCCGTTGCCAGCCGCGAAAGACGTCCGCCCAAGCCTCGACCGTGTATTCGTAGGTAACGCTTTGATAAAGCGTGCAGACGCCGCGCCAACGATCGTTATCGATGTGAACCATGGGCGTTTCCTGCCAGCGACGTTTCCCCAGAACGCGCCACTTCAATATCGCTGCCACGACATCGTGCCCGTCTTTGAAAATGTCCGCTTCCACGACGAGATCCTGCCCGACCGCGCGTTTGACCGGATAGCGGCCGCCATCGATCAGCGGCTGTAAGTTCTCGATGACCGCAGTGGGAAAGGCCCGCAGCATGGGCCTTCAATCAATCGAAATTAATCGGCTGTGAAAGCAGAAATCGCGCAGCGGCGGCCGAGGATCGATTTAGAGATCGAAATAAAACGCGCACTCGTAGAGCAAGCACGGCCTCAAACATGTCCTGCTCCAGCCGGCCGACAATCGGATACTGATCGAGCAAGTTCAGGATGGGCGAGTGACATTCGAATATCTGCGGCCCACCCTGCTTCGGATCGGTGGTAAACTGCGCCATATAACCCTCAGCATCGCGCACCTTGGCCAGCCATTTCGCGCGGTCGGCCACAGTTTCGCCCTTGGCTTTCGCCTTTAAGGCGGCAGTTTTTTTTGCGAAAACGTTGTAGAGAAGTTTTTCCGGAGCGTTGGCGCCATAAACTTCCTGCACTGACTTGAGCAGCTCGAGCGTGAGCTTGTTGCTATCGGCGGCAAAAAGATCGTGCGTGCGACGGGTCAGCCGATAAACCATTTCCGGCCGGCCCATTTTCTGCGGGCGCCGCCAGGTATCGAGGTACCCATCCCGCTGCAGGGTAAGGCAATGTTGTTTGATACCCATGTAGCTCATGCCCATCTTGGCCACGAGCTCATTGACCGACATGCCTTTCGAGCGTTTCAGTGAGTTGAGAATTTCCAGCCGCTGGGTGCGGCCGATTTCGGCGAGCAACCGTTGATTCATGAGTGTAACGATGTCCAAAGTTGCGGATTTTATCGGCTTAAATCTTTGGAATGCAACTTTAATTGGGTAAAAACCTAGGCAACGCCGCGGCTCAGTGAAACGGGAAGATCGACAACCTGCACCTGGCAGAGGCTCGACACGTCGTCCGGCGCGCCGGCCGTGAGTGTCGCGCCTGCGGAATTGAAGCCGCGTTTGATGTAAGCGAGGGCAACGTTGCGACCGAATCGGGAGCTTTGCCCTGCACTCGTAATCCAGCCGATTTCTTTTTTGTCATCCTCCGCTGCGTACAAGCGCATGCCCGCCGCAAGCGGCGTCGCCGTGAGCGAAACCAAGCCGCACAGCCGCTTGTTCCGCTGGCCAGACCTCTTCATTCGCGAAATTACTTCCTGGCCGATGTAGCAGCCCTTCTCGTAATTAATGCAGCGCGACTCCAGGTTCGCTTCCACCGGAATAATCTCAGGCGTTAATTCGCGACCCCAGCGCGGGATGCCTTGCTCGATGCGAAAAATCTCAGCGCAATCCGAATCGCAAAACCGGAATTGCTCCGACAATCGCGCGATCGCCTGACCTCGCGCTTCGCTTGGCACCCACACGTCCCAGCCGGGAGCGGCGAAACGGTCGGCTGCGGTGATGGTCGAGTCAGCGCCAGTAGTAGGTCGCTCCGAGCTCAACACGTGCAAGATCGACAATTGCTCCGTGAGGTCTTCCACCCGCACATCATCGGCGATGATGTAGCGCTCAAGGCGCGGCGGCAGTGAACCGCGCAATTCAGCATCGGCATCGAGCAGAAAAGAATCGGCTCTGCCGGTGACAAAAATGTGCGCATCCATTTTGCCTTTCGCGTTCAGGATGCATGCCTCCAACGCGCGTGATTCACTCGCCGCGCGGATGTCATTGGTGAGCTGCCCGTTAAGAAAACGAACGCGATCGTCTCCGGAAACACGCAGCTTGATCCGCGCGGAGAGATCGAAGAACACGCCGGCCGCCGGAACACTCCGCGACGTCATTGCTCCTGCGCGTCGCTCGATTTTTCGCTACTCGCCGAGCGGCGCAGCCAGCGCCCGAACAGGCCTTCGTGCTCCGCTGTCTCTCTTTGCTCCTCCTGCGGCGGAGCTGGTGCGCTCGCGTCTTCCGTCGCCACACTGGTATTTTCCGGCTCAACCTGCGGCTCCGCCGCAGCGACAGAAATCTCCGCGTCTTCTGAAGCAGGCACAGTCACGATTTCGCTGGTCTCACTCTCTTGAGCTACGATTTCGGGCATCAGGGGAACAAAACTGCTCGGTTCCTGCGCCGCCGCCGGTTCTGGTTGGAACTGGATTTCCGAAAATGGAACGAGCGGCACCTGATCGGAGAACAATTGTGGAGCAGCGGCTTCGGCGGCCGCCGGTGAGATGATGTCGGCCAAGTACCGTCGCGCGACGACCGAGTAATCCTCCTCCTCGCGGCCTTGCTGCATTTGTTCCAGCAGCCGGTCGCGTGTGGCGGCGGTGATCGCCAGTTCAAGATGGTGAGAGAGGCCGAGACGGATGGCGATCTGGATGTCTTTGAGCATGTGCTTGACCGAAAAGTGCGGTTCGAAATTGCGCTCGATCATTTTGGGCAATTTCATTTCCAGGCATTTGGAATTGCTCGCGTTGCCCCGCATCGCTTCGACAAATTTCCCGAGCGGCAGTCCGACGGTTTGGATCAGCGCCAGCGCCTCCGCCGCCGCCTGGACACTCGCGGCGGTGACAATGTTAGTGGCCACTTTGACGGCCGTGGCCTGGCCGATTTCGCCAATGATGATAATGTCCTTGCTGCTCGCTTCGAGAACTGGACGCCCTTCTTTCAATGCCGCCTCGTCGCCCGCGACGTAGTAGACAAGCTCGCCGTTTTCGGCGGCCATTTTGCTGCCGGTAAACGGCGCCTCGAGAAAGCGGCCACCGCGGCGCTCGACCAGCTCCGAAGCCTGGTGCATGGAGTGTGGAGAGACAGTTGGATGCGCGAAGACAATGTGACGTGGGGCCAACGCAGGAGTGAGTTGCTCCGCTACTTGTGTCAGCGCTTCGTCATCGGACACGAAAATCTGTATGTAATCGCACATCTCAGCCAGTTCACCGATCGAGCCGACGAAATTTGGCACCGGCCTGGGCGTTCGGTTCCAGACGAAAACGCGATAGCCTTTCTTGCGCAGGTTTTCGGCCACTCGGCTGCCGATAATGCCGAGACCAATTACCCCAACGTTTTTTCGAATTCGACGAGCCATAGCGCGTGTTGCCCTCGCCGGGCCAGTATCCGCGTCCCCTCAAACTGAATTCAAAGCGGCGCCAAGACAATCCTGAACTTCAACAGCCCAAATCCGCCTAGTGCATCGCGCGCACAAACTCGCCTCGGCTGGCAAGCTCGGCCGCCAGATGCAATCCCGCGGTTTGCCGCTTTTGATTTGCAATTCGCAGCGAAATTTCTGACTCGGCTTGTTCGAAGCTGAGCTGGCGCGCCGGCTTCGACTCCGTCAATTGCACGATGTGAAAACCGAGGCGCGTGCGGATCGGTGGGCCGACCCGCCCGAGCGGCGTTTGTTTCACCGCGGCAAAAAACTCCGGCGGCATTCGGGCTGCAGAAAAAAATCCGAGATCACCGCCTCGAGCCTTTGTTTCCTCGTCCTCCGATTCGCGCGCGACGAGCTCGAAGAAATCTTCGCCCGCCGCCAGTCGCTGGGCGAGCGCTTCAATTCGTGCGCGCTTTTGATCGACAATCTCGGGTGGAGTCTCGGGCGGGGCGGCCAAGAATAAGTGGCTCGCCCGAAATCGCTCCGGCAGGGAAAAGCTCTCCGGGTGCGCATCATAAAACGCGCGGCATTCATCGGGTGTCGCGTTGATTTGCGGATCGATGCGGTGTCGAATCCAGCGATCAGCCCGCAGATCGTCACACAGCATCTTGCGAAGTGCGCGAGCGGAGAGACCGCTCCTGCGTAACGCACTCCTCCACTCGTTTGAATCCCCAAGTTGCCAGCGCAGCAGATCCAGCTCCCGATCGATTTCGGGCGGCGCAACGTGTCCTTGTGACGCAAAACCGCGTGCCGCCATGTTCGCGATGAGCGAGTGCAACATTTGATCACGGTCCTTTTGCTGATGTCGATCTTGCGGTTCACCAGCTGCATCAGCTTTTTCAGCCAGAGCATGATCCAAATCGAGTTGGTAAACCCCGCGCCCTTGTGTCAGTGCGAGCAACTGACCGCGCCCGAACAAACGCCCAATCGCGTCACGACAGGCGACGCAGCCGAGGATCGATTCACCGGCGGCGACACCGGCGAGGCAGGCCGCAGCGACCGACAGGGCCACGAGGAGCTGCCGTTTCATTTGAGCGCAAACTCGACCAGGTAGCGGGCTGCAACCGAACCGACGACCTGCAAACTTGCCGCGCTGAGCTTGTCAATCGTGTCGTCGGCCGTGTGCCACCAGGCGTAATCAAAATCGATCACGTCAAGCGCCGGGATACCGATCGCGTTCAGCGGCGTGTGATCGTCGGTGATTGCGCCGTCGTAGTAGCTGAAATACTCACGCAACTTGAGCGCTTCGGCTGCCGCGAACAGGTCGTGCGCCATTTGTGACGGCGAATCGAGCGGCAGCGTCACATTCAAAGAGCGGTCACCCACCATGTCGAACAATAGCGCGCCGCGAAACTGCCTTGCTGCCGAGTCGGCCTCTAAATGTTTGGCAAAATAGCGACTGCCATACAGCCCATCATTCGCCGAAAATTTCTCGTAGGCTTCTTCGCCATCGAAGAAGACAAGCTCCACCCGCGCGGCCAATGCCGGATGCGGGGCAAGAATTCTCGCGAACTCCAGCAGCAGCGCGGTGCTCGACCCGCCATCGTTTGCACCTACGAACCGAATGTTCTCGAAAAATTTCGTGTCGTAATGTGAGCACAATAGAAACTTCGGCGTGCTATGTGGCTCGGCGGCAAAGCGCGCAATGAGATTGACAAAAGTAACGGCACCTCGCGGCGTTGTTTCGGTAAAAGATTGCCGCTCAACATTCCAGCCGCAGAGGCGCAGTTGATTATCGATGTAAGCCCGGGATTTTTCGATCGCCTCTGAGCCAGGCGGGCGGGGCCCGAAATCAACGAGCCGCTGGACATGAGCCAGAGTTTTCTCGCCTGAAAATTCCTGCCACAATTTTTGCTTCGACTCACCGGGGGAACGGTGGCATGAGAGCAAAACAACAAGGAGTAATGGAACAGTGGAGTAATGGAGTAACGACTTCACCTGGCAACTCCACTCCAATACTCCAGCACTCCATCATTCCGCCGCTGGTAATCCGAGCGCGGTTAGCACCCGCTGGAGATCGGCGTCTCCGTAATATTCGATCTCGATCCGGCCACGTTTGTCGCCGTGGTGGAGCGTGACGTGTGTGCCGAGATGCTGTTGCAAGCGGTTCTGCAAATCTTCGATCACTGCGGAAGTCGCCGCCGCGCCGGCCTGTCGGAATTTTCGGCGGGAGCGGCCGATGCCAAGCTGCCGCGCCACGAGTCGCTCGGCAGCGCGAACGCTCGCGCTGCGCCGTAAAATCATCTCCGCCACGAGGAGCTGGTCCTCGGCCACTTTCAAGGCGAGCAGAACTTTGGCATGTCCGACCGATAACAAACCTTGGCCGACCCAGCTTTGCACTTGCGGGTGCAAATCGAGCAGGCGCATCGCGTTCGCGACCGCGGCCCGGCTGCGGGCGACCTTCAGGGCAATGTCTTCCTGACGCAGCCCAAATTCGTTTGCGAGGCGAGCATAGCCCTGTGCTTCCTCGATTGGATTCAAGTCACTGCGCTGCAGGTTTTCGATCAGCGAAAGCTCGAGCACTTCGAGATCGGTTGCGCTGCGGATGATGGCCGGCACTTCCCTAAGTCCCAGTTCCTGCGCCGCGCGCCAGCGCCGCTCACCGGCGATCAACTCGCACCGTCCACCTACCTGGCGAACGATCAGCGGCTGAATAATCCCGTGCTGCCGGATCGAATCGATCAGTTCCTGCAACGGCTCCCGCGCGAAATCTTTCCGCGGCTGGAAACCGCTCGGAACGATGCTGGCGAGACTGATCTGGTGAATTTTCTCTCGCGACTCAATCGCCTCTCCGGCAGGGGCCGTCGTCCTCGGCGGCGCGCTCTCGCGGTTCCCAATTAGCGCGCCAAGACCTTTGCCTAGACCCGTTTTCGCCATGCGGCTGAGGCTATCGGAACAGCTTCGATAAGGCAAACGGCAAGAAGCAGCGAGCGCGTTTGTTGCACCTGCCTCGGCTGAAAGATAGCATGCCGACCATGCGGCGATCTTCAGCGGTCTTCACTCTCGGGCATTCACCCGATCCGGACGACGCGTTCATGTTTTATGCGATGGCGCAAAACAAAATCGACCTGCGCGGCTACCGGTTCGAACATCGGCTCGAAGATATTCAGACGCTCAACGAGCGTGCGTCGCGCGGCGAGCTCCACATCTCGGCGGTCTCAATCCATGC
>QHPZ01000140.1:0-2402 GCA_003219225.1 Verrucomicrobiota bacterium
CGATGGGCGGCGGCAAAGGCGGCTCCGATTTCGATCCGCACGGCAAGACCGACGCCGAAGTGATGCGGTTTTGTCAGGCGTTCATGTGCGAACTATGGCGACACATCGGCCCCAACACCGATGTGCCGGCGGGCGATATCGGCGTCGGCGCCCGCGAGATTGGTTACCTGTTCGGGATGTACAAGAAACTCAGGAACGAGTTCACCGGCGTCATGACTGGCAAAGGTCTGACCTGGGGCGGCTCGGTCATTCGACCGGAGGCGACTGGTTATGGCGCGGTTTATTTCGCCGAAGAAATGCTCAAGACACGCAAGGAAGGTTTGAAAAATAAAGTCGCGCTCGTCTCGGGCAGTGGGAATGTCGCCCAGTACACCGTCGAGAAGTTAATCTCGTTAGGCGCGAAGCCGGTCACCTTGTCCGATTCCACCGGCTATATCTACGACGAGGAAGGGATCGATCGCGAGAAGCTCAAATTCGCGATGGAGCTCAAGAACGTGCGGCGTGGCCGGATTTCCGAGTACGCCGACAAATTCAAAGGCGCGGTGTTCACCAAGCACGATGGGAAGCTCGACCACGACCCGCTTTGGGATCACAAGGCGCACTGCGCGTTCCCGAGCGCGACCCAGAACGAGATCAACGGCAAGGACGCGTCTAATCTGTTGAAGAACGGCTGTTATGTCGTCTGCGAAGGCGCCAACATGCCAAGCACTAAAGACGCGGTCGATCAATTTCTCGACGCGAAGATTCTCTTTGGCCCCGGCAAAGCGGCCAATGCCGGCGGTGTCGCAACCTCGGGGCTGGAGATGGCCCAGAACAGCATGCGCATCCGGTGGACGCGCGAGGAAGTCGATGCCCGCCTGTTCAACATCATGCGGACCATCCACGAAGTCTGTGCGCGCACCGCCGAAAAATACGGCACGCCGGGAAACTACGTGAACGGCGCCAACATCGCCGGCTTCACCAAAGTCGCCGACGCGATGATGGACCAGGGGCTGGTCTAGAAACGCGACGAGTGATGGGTGACGAAAAAATTTCGCCTCTGTAGCTTGTCACTTGTCACTCGTCACTGTTCACTACTCTCATGGCCACGACCTATCCAAAAAGCCCGAAAGAGGAAATCAAAGGGATAATGTATTTCCCGCGCATGCTCGACAAAATCCGGCTGCATGCGCGCGGCGAATTGCACGAGGATTACCACAAAAACCTCGGCGCGGCGCGCACGGCGGACAGCGCCTGCTGCAATTTCCTGCGGGTCGACTATGCCGAGCTGGTCGAGCGCGTGAAGCAGAGCGGCAGCGACGAGGAAATTCTGGAATGGTGTTTCGAGAAAGGTCGCCGCCCGAACGAAGGCGACCTCATGATCTGGAATGGCTTCGTCTCAAAGCTCGGTTGGCGCGATTTCGCCACGCCCATACTGCGGGAAGCCAAGCAGAAACTCGGGATAAAGGAGCCGCCTCCGACGAAGGCTCGACCTGGCAAGTGGAAGAAGCGTGCCGAGTGATCGCTAAATCGTGACTCGCGTGGGTCGTTTGCCCATTGCATTTGCGTTCGGCACTTTTTTCTCGCTGGCGCACGGTTTCGCGCAACAGCCCACATCTGCGGCAAGATCGACATCGACTCCATCGCCGACGCCCACTGCCACACCGGTGGTCTTTTCGGGGCAAACATTGAGCGACTTGAAGCGGCTGGAGCAAGCAGCGCTCACGAGCGACTATGCTTATAAACAAGTCGCGCACCTTGCGAATAACATCGGGCCGCGGCTGACCGGGTCGGCTCAGGCGGGCAAAGCGGTTGAGTACGTCGCAAGCGAGCTCAAGACGATCGGCTGCGACGTGCAGTTGGAGAAAGTGATGGTGCCGCATTGGGTGCGCGCTGAAGAAGCAGCGGCGCTAGTCCAGTTTCCCGGAATGGCAGAGGGAACGACGCAGAAAATTATCGTGACCGCGCTCGGCGGCAGTGTAGCGACGCCGTCGGACGGAATCACGGCGGAAGTGATCGCGGTAAAAAACTTCGACGAACTCAAATCGCTGCCGCGCGAGAAGGTCGCCGGGAAGATCGTGCTCTTCGATTATCCGTTCGACAAACGAATGGCGGATGAAGGCCGCGGCGGCGAGGCCTACGGCGAAGCGGTCGTCTATCGCGCCGACGGCCCGAGCACAGCGGCACGACAAGGCGCAGTCGCCTGTTTGATTCGTTCCGTTGGCGGCGCGGATTACCGTTTGCCGCACACTGGCCAGACCGATTACAAGGCGGACGCGCCGAAGATCCCGGCCGGCGCGATCACGGCCGAGGACGCCGAGATGATTGTCGATCTTGTGAAGCAGGGACCGGTGAAGATGAAACTGGTTTTGACGCCGCAGACTTTGCCCGATGTCGAGAGCGCAAACGTCATTGGCGACATC
>QHPZ01000140.1:2536-5452 GCA_003219225.1 Verrucomicrobiota bacterium
AACAATTCGTGTGATCGCTTGGATGAACGAAGAGAACGGTCTGCGCGGTTCAAAGCAATACGCCAAAGATCACGAGAACGACTGGGCCAACCACTTCGCCGGCATCGAAACCGATGGCGGCGCGGGCCATCCCATCGGGATCAACATCTGTGGCAAACCGGAAGTGAAAGCGATGTTGAAAGCTGTCGGCGCGATTTTGCAGGAGTCCGGCGCGGGCATGCTCAACCTCGTCGAGCGTTGCGGCGCCGACATCGAGCCGATGGAGAAAGCGGGCGTGCCGACGTTCGCGCCGATTCAGGACAGCCGGTTTTATTTCAATTATCATCACACCGCGGCCGACACGCTCGACAAGATTGTGCCGAAAGAGCTCGCCGAAAATTCAGCGGTGGTCGCGGTGCTCGCCTACGCGCTGGCGAATAGCGAGCAGTCGTTGGCGCGGTGATTGGAGGGACGCGCGCGATCGCGTCCGAAGATTAATAGGACGACACAGAGGTCGTCCCTCCAGAAGATCGACATCGCCACGTTCGATCATCTTTGCTAACGCTCGGGTGTGAAGCTGGAAGTGCTCAACGCGTTCGCGCAATTAATTGCGGTGATCGGCGTCATCGCTTCGCTGTTTTATCTGGCCGCACAAATCCGGCAAAACACCCGATCGCAACGTTCGGTCGTCGTCGATTCGCTGGCCGCGTCGCTGATTCATCTGCTCGGTCCGCAGGGTTACGATCCCAATGTGATGCGGGCATTTATCGCCGCGACCGAAGATTGGTACGCTGCCACAGAGGAGGATCGCGTCCGCACTGTCTCCATTCTGTTCACGACATTCAAGCTTTTCGAAAATGCGTGGTTCCAGCGGCGCCAGGGCACGCTCGACCCGGAGCAATGGGAGAGTTGGACCTGCACATGCGCGTCTATTATCACCGTCCGGGCGTGAAGACCTGGTGGTCGCTGCGCCGCCGGATGTTCGCCGCTGGTTTTCGCAATTACCTTGAAGCAACACAGCCCATCAGCGATATCGCGCCATTGAGCCAGCTGGTTACCGGCACACGCTAGCCGGCGGCCGTTCGGCGGTGCGCGGAAACGAGCCAGCGCTGGCACGACATCCGAAACATATTTGGAAGCGAATTCCTGCCGCTTAAAGCGACCGGAGCGCGCCATACCCGGATGAGAGCTTTTGCCAATCGAGAGGAAGCCGGACAGCTTCTCGCCGAGAAGCTGCTTGATTATACCGGCCGCGACGATGTCATCGTGCTTGGCTTGCCGCGCGGTGGTGTGCCGGTCGCATTCGAAGTGGCGCAGCGATTGCGCGTCCCCCTCGATGTTTTCATCGTTCGCAAACTTGGTGTCCCCGGTTTCGAAGAGCTCGCCGTCGGCGCGATCGCCTCCGGCGGCGTGCGCGTGTTGAATGAGGACGTCGCGCGCTCGCTGCCGAACGCGGAGGAGGTGATCGAGTCGATCACGGCGCGCGAAACGGCGGAGTTACAGCGGCGCGAGGAAAGCTACCGTGATGGTCGGCCCGCGCCGGAGCTGCGCGGCAAAACTGTGATCCTCGTCGACGACGGGCTTGCCACTGGGGCGACGATGCGCGCGGCGGTAGCAGCGTTGCGCCAGCGCGATGTTGCCCGGATCGTCGTCGCCGCGCCGGTGGGCGCGCCGGAGACGTGCCGCGAGTTCGAGCACGAAGTCGACGAGATCATCTGCGCGATGGCGCCTGATTATTTCCAAGCGGTCGGCCAGTACTATGAAGATTTCTCGCAAACGAGCGACGAAGAAGTGCGCGAGCTGCTCGCTGGCGCCGCGGTCGCCACAGCGACTCCGTCCGAAGGCGGACAAGATCGACCCGCTTCCGCCGAGCTACGGCGGGGCGAGCAATCGCAGGATCGACATGACTGATGCCGAATTGGTCCGTGAAGTCGCTCAGCCGCTGACTGGCGGCGCAGACGATTACGACGCGCTACTCGAGCTGATCGGCGACGCCCGCATCGTTCTTCTCGGCGAAGCGTCCCATGGCACACACGAATTTTATTTCGAGCGGGCGGCGATAACGAAACGGCTATCCGCCGAAAAAGGTTTCACCGTGCTGGCGATCGAAGCCGACTGGCCGGATGCATCGCGCGTGCACCGCTACGTCCGCGGCGCAGACGAGGACGCGGACGCAAACGAAGCGCTCTCCGGATTCCGCCGTTTCCCTACCTGGATGTGGCGCAACACCGTCGTGGTCGAGTTTGTCGAGTGGCTGCGCCAGCACAACAACGCTCTCGATTCTAAACAAGCGCCGGCCGGCTTTTATGGGATGGACCTCTACAGTTTGCATGGCTCCATCAATGCGGTTCTCAATTATCTCGAAAAAGTGGATCCCGCTGCGGCCGCGCGCGCGCGACGGCGTTACTCTTGTTTCGATCATTTCGCGCGCGAACCGCAGGAGTACGGCTATGCCGCGACGGTTGGAGAGATTGAGTCGTGCGAAGATGAGGTTGTCGATCAACTGGTCGAGCTGCGGCAAAAAGCCGGCGAATTTTTGCGGCGCGACGGCGACGTGGCGGCCGAAGAACTCTTTTTCGCGGAACAAAACGCGCGCCTCGTCAAAAACGCCGAACAATATTACCGCTCCATGTTTCGCGGCCGCGCTTCGTCATGGAACCTGCGCGACCGCCACATGGTCGAGACAATCGAGGCATTGGTCGCGCATTTGAATGGGAGCCGCCAGCCGAAAGCCATCGTCTGGGCGCATAATTAGCACCTCGGGGACGCGCGCGCGACTGAGATGAGCCAGCATGGCGAACTCAACGTTGGTCAGTTAATTCGGGAACGGTTCGGGGACGAAGCGGTGTTGATTGGTTTCAGCACCCATCACGGTTCTGTGACCGCGGCGTCGGATTGGGGCGCGATTGCCGAACGGAAAAATGTGCGACCGGCATT
>QHPZ01000140.1:5545-13816 GCA_003219225.1 Verrucomicrobiota bacterium
TCAGTCATTATTTTCACGCTCGCCTGCCCAAACAATTCGACGCCATCATTCACATCGATGAAACGCAGGCTGTCGAGCCCCTCGAGCGCACAAGCGTCTGGGAGGCTGGCGAATTGCCGGAGACCTACCCCTTTAATGTGTAAATAAATGGTAGGGCGCGACCGCCGGGCGCGCCGCAAGGGTTGCCGGAACCGATCGTCTCGAAAAACGGCCGGCCGGGCGGTCCGTCCCTACCAGTAGTTTTGTTTGATTAATGAACGAAGTCCGAATTCCCGCTGGGCGCGCGACGATGGATGGCAATTTGACGATTGTCGATCAAGCGGTCGCGCTCGTGCTTTTTGCGCACGGCAGCGGCAGCAGTCGTCACAGTCCACGCAATCAATTTGTGGCGCGCCGGCTGAATGACGCCGGGCTGGCCACGTTGCTGTTCGACTTGCTCACGTCCGAGGAAGAAGCGGTCGATCTTTACACGCGCGAGCACCGGTTCAACATCGGCCTCCTTGCCGAACGGCTGCTCTACGCGACGAGGTGGGCGCATGAACAAAAGCAGACGCGCGATTTGCGCGTCAGCTGTTTCGGGTCGAGCACCGGCGCAGCCGCGGCATTGATGGCCGCCGCCGAATTGCCCGACGAGATCGCCGCCGTCGTCTCGCGGGGCGGCCGGCCCGATCTTGCCGGTGACGCTTTGCCAAAAGTGAAAGCGCCGACGCTCCTCATCGTGGGCGGCGAAGACCACGTTGTCATTGACCTCAACGAACAAGCGCGTGCGCGGATGCGCTGCGAAGTAAAGATCGACATCGTTCCCGGCGCGACGCATCTGTTCGAAGAACCCGGCGCGCTCGAGCGCGTGGCCGATCTGGCAGCGGATTGGTTTTTGCTCCACGCCGCGGGCGCGACAGGACCGCATTAAAAGTAGTTACAAAGTTAAAAGAGTTACAACGTTACAAAGAATCACTCACTGCGCTGCTCCGGCCCATTAAACCTTGTAACTCTTGTAACCCTTTTAACTCTCTTTGTAACTCACCACCCGCCCCCACAGGCTTTTCGTTCCCCAAATTCCAGAGCGCAAACATTCGAGTTGCACGATCTGGCTGTGATCGATGAACAGGTTCACGTCGGCCCCGTAATTTTTAATGTACCACTCGAAGACCTCGGGATCGGCGGCTTCAAACATTAGCTTGTCCACGCCGAGTTCCTCGATGAACCGGGCCGGCACTTCCGTTCGCCACGGCTCGACGTTTTCCGTAATGCCTTCGCTCTCGATCATGATGATTTCGGCGCCGGCTTCGAGAAAGCGTTTCGCCTGCGCAATCGCCCAGCTCGGGTCACGCGTCCCTTCGGACTCCAATTCGGCGACCGCCGTTGCGCCACCGGCGCCGAATTGGATCCCAACCTCCGGTTTCGGTTTTAATCCCGATTTGCGCACGAGCTCGATCAGCCGCAACCAATCATCGGTCGGGATGGAGACGAACCCGGCCGAGATCTCGACGATATCGAAGCCGAGCCGCTTGCATTCGCCGACGTATTTTCTGACCGCGTCGGCGGCCCGCGCCAGAACGCGCTCGAGAAATCCGCCGGTCGAGACGAGCACATCGTGCTCGTGGCAAAGATCGACAATCTCGCGCACGGCGCGCTCGGGCATGAGGGTGAAGGCGCCGCCGGCGAACTTCAGCGAATCGACGTAGGCGCCCATCGTTTCGAATAAATCTTCCAAATGCCGCCGCCCGTAGGCGGAGTAATAAGGACCGCGAATTTCGGTCAGGCCGCGCTTGCGCGGTTTTGTTTCGCGTTCGTTGATCTGGAGAAAGGGAAAACTGCGCCCGGGCTCTTTCGATTTCATGTCTCTTCATTTAACGAACGGTGCGGCAACCTGGAGCGGCTGTGTCTTGTGGATCGAGCACGTCGCGTGTCTAAATTGAAAACCGAATGATGAATTCGCGAACGCACAGCTTTTCCGCGCTCACGACCGACCTCTACGAGGTGACGATGGCGTGCGGTTACTGGAAAGCGGGTGTGAGCGAATGCGAGGCCGCGTTTCACGTCGCGTTTCGCGATAGCCCGTTCGCCGGCGAGTTCACTGTCGCGTGCGGGCTGGCTCAAGTTATCGATCTCGTGCGCGATTTTCGTTTTCAGGAACACGAGCTGGCTTATCTGGCCGAGCAATCAGGCAATGACGGACGGCCGCTGTTTGATTCAGGTTTTATCGATTATTTGCGCGGGCTGCGGCTGACCTGCGACATCGACGCCGTGTCCGAGGGCACCGTCGTGTTCTCACACGAACCACTCATTCGCGTCTGCGGTCCGATTATTCAAGGTCAGCTTCTCGAGACCGCGCTGCTCAATATCCTCAATTTCCAGAGCCTCATCGCGACAAAAGCCGCGCGGGTCTGTCTCGCTGCCGGAAACGATCCCGTCATTGAATTTGGATTACGTCGGGCTCAGGGCGTGGATGGCGGGCTGAGCGCGGCGCGCGCGGCTTACATCGGCGGTTGCGCGGGCACATCGAATCTGCAGGCGGGCGAGCGGTTCGGCATTCCGGTCAGCGGCACGCAGGCGCACAGTTGGATCATGTTTTTCGAAGATGAACGTGAGGCGTTTGAGATCTATGCGAAAGCGTTGCCGAACAATTGCGTTTTTCTCGTCGACACCTACAACTCGCGCGACGGCATCCGCCGCGCGATCGAAGTTGCCAAACAACTCCGGCAAGATCGACATGAATTGATCGGGTTGCGATTGGACTCGGGCGACCGCGTCGCGCTGAGCATCGAAGCGCGGAAAGCTCTCGATGACGCCGGTTTCAACGAAGCCAAGATCGTTTGTTCAGGTGACCTCGATGAATTGGCGATCGCAGAGATGAAACAGTGCGGCGCGAAGATCGACATCTGGGGTGTGGGCACAAAGCTTTCCACCGGTTGGCCTGATGGCGCGCTCAATGGCGTTTACAAATTGAGCGCCGTCCGTCGCCCGGGCGAAGCGTGGCGATACCGGATCAAGATCTCCGATGATCCGGGGAAAGTTTCTTGTCCAGGTTTGCCGCAGGTGCGCCGCTTCCGCGACGCCAACCGCGGATTTCTGGCCGACGTGATCTATGAAATCGATCATCCGGTGAGCGAGCCCGCAGTGATCGTCGATTTTGCCGGCAAGCTGGTCCGCGAAATTCCACCAGAAACAGAGTCGGTCGATCTGCTTGTACCGATTTTTCGAAGCGGCGAGCTTGTGCATCGCCTTATCGACACTCGCGAGTCGCGTCAGCGCACGCGCGAACAGCTGGGGTGTCTTCCGGCCGACGTGACTCAGTTGACCAAGGCGCGGCCGTACCACGTCGGGCTGGAAACCTCGCTCCACCAATTGCGGCTCAAATTAATTGACCAGGCGCAGCAAAAGGGGACATGAAGGCGCTGATCATCGTCGACGTTCAGAACGACTTTTTGTCCGGCGGCGCGTTGCCTGTGCCACGCGGTGATGAAATCATTCCGGTGGTTAACGATTTGCAGCAGCAGTTCGAACTGATCGTCGCGACGCAGGATTGGCACCCGCGCGACCACGGTAGTTTCGCCGCGAATCACGCGGGAAAAAAGCCGGGTGACAGGATCATGCTCGACGGCATCGAACAGATTCTCTGGCCGATTCATTGCGTGCAAAACACGCCGGGCGCGGCATTCGCGCCGGGACTCGAGACGAACCGCTTCGCGCGCGTTTTCCAGAAAGGGGTTGATTCCAAGATCGACAGTTACAGCGCGTTTTTCGACAACGCGCATCGGCGCGCCACTGGTCTGGGCGATTATTTGAAGCAGCGCGGTGTGACCGATGTTTACCTCTGCGGGCTCGCGACCGATTACTGCGTCAAATATAGCGTGCTCGACGCGTGCCAGCTCGGCTTCAAAGCGCTTCTGATCGTCGACGTGTGTCGGGGCATCAATCTGGCGCCGGGAAATGTCGATCTTGCCATTGAAGAAATGAAAGCGAGCGGCGCGAGCGTTTTGCAAAGCAGCGATCTCCGTGACAAGCGCGAATAGCCGTTTGCGCGCGACCGCGCTGGTCATCCTCCTTGGTCTGTTCGCCGGCTTGCTCTGCTTTTACACCGCGCACAATTCCTATCCGTTTTTCTATCACACCGATGAGCCCGGCAAAGTGCGCCAGGTCATCGACGGCACGCGCAATTTTCATCATCCGCTCCTGCTGATCAGCGCGACCGATCTCGCCACGCGCGCCCTTCATATTGAGCGGACGGACCAGAACGTGGTCGTGGTCGGCCGCTGGGTTTCCGCGGTCTGCGCCGCGCTCGCCATGGCGGGCGTCGCGGTGCTGGTCGCGCGCCGCGCCGGATTAGTCGCGGGCGTCACTGCCGAGGTGCTGGCTGGTTTGCATCCGGTGATCTTCCAGAGCGCGCACGTGATGAAAGAGGATTGCGCGCTGCTGTTCGGGATCGTTTGGGCTTTTTGCGCTCTCGATTCATTTTGCGCGCGCGAACGAATCAGTGCGCTCGTGTTGACAAGCATCGGTTGCGGTGTCGCCGTTTCGGGAAAATACATCGGCGTGCTGATGCTCATCACGGCCGCGGTCGTTGTTGCGATTCAATCGCAAGGTGATCGTTGTAGCCACGGGCCTGTGGCCCGTCATGGCGTCGACGCTCCGCAGGGGCGTGGCTACAGTGCGCTCACCACATTGGTCATGCGACTGCTGGTTCTGGTTGCCGCAGCGGTGATCACGTTTGCGATTCTCAATTTTCAAGCGCTGTTGCGGCCGTCATTCGCATTTGTCGCAGCAGGCACCGAGTTCGATCGCGCCGGGCCGGAATCCCGACGCTCATCGCGGTCGCAGTGTGCGTTTGGATGCTGATCGTTCGCCGCCGGCGCGCCACGACCGAATGGACGATGCTTGGCTTCAGCGCGGCGTGGCTTCTCCTGCTGTCGTTCACACCGCTGAGCAAAGACCGGTATCTCCTGCCCGTGCTCACGTTGTTTTTTGCGCTGGCAATCATCGGCCTTCGCTGGTTTCTCGAGTGGATCGGCGAGCGTGCGCCGCGCTTGCCGCAGTTGTCGATCTTGCTGCTTTGTTGTGCCGGACTGGCCGCGGTTTACCTGCCCAAGACGTTCGCGCTGCAACGCGAGTTCGCCACCGACAGTCGAAAACAGATGATTGGCTGGATCAGACAAAATCTTCCGGCCGACGCGGTCATCGCGCACGAATCGCGGATCTGGCCACCGCCGGGCGCGACCGGCGTGGACGGTGATTTTTTCATCCCGCAAAGACGGATCGAAGCGCAACAGTTCGCGTCGGAGTTTCAAAACATTGAGAATCTGCGCGCGCTCGGCGCGACGCACGTTGTTGTGCTCGGCAAGTTTTACCGCGATCTGCTCGAAGGCGCAGAGGTCGTGCCGGTGCGCGCCGAGCCGCAGTTTTATCGAGCCTTGGACGACCGCGCGAAATTGGTTTGGCGGGTCGAGCGCGGCCAGGACCTCTACACGCATCCGGAGCTGAGCGTTTATGAGCTGCGGTAGCGACGAATACGTCGTATTCCATCGCGCGAGGAATGGGTTCTGCCAAAAAGAATCGCTGCTCGCCGGGATTGCGAGCGTCTCGCCGCTGGTAAACGAATTTTAATTGGAATGGCGATTTATCGAATCAGCCAGATTGATGATTACGAACCGCTCGTCGAGCCCGAGATAGTCGAGCGCATTCGGGAGAAGGCGCGGCCGTTCAAAGGTCTTCGGGTAGTGAATTTCAACTCGACCTTCCACGGGGGCGGCGTGGCCGAGACGCTTTCGTCGCTCACCCTGCTCATGAACAGCCTCGGCCTGCGCACGGAGTGGCGCGTGATTCAGGGTACGCCCGATTTCTTTTCCATAACCAAGCGGTTCCACAACGCGTTGCAAGGCGGCGAGATCGATCTCTCGGCAATAAAACGCGAGATTTTCGAGCAGGTCATTTACGAAAACAGCGTCCGCACTTTTTTGGATCATGATTTTGTCGTCGTGCACGACCCGCAGCCGCTGCCGCTGATCGAGCATTACGACAAAAACTGCCCGTGGATCTGGCGCTGTCACATCGATCTCTCCCGGCCGGACACCGCGGCATGGCAATATCTGCGGCGTTGGATCGATATGTACGACGCGGTCATTGTCAGTTGCGAAGAATTCAAGCAGGAAATGAAACCGCCGCAGCACGTGATCATGCCGGCGATCAATCCGTTCAACATCAAGAACCGCGAGCTGAGTGACGAAGAGATCGGTGAGCGGCTCGCCCATTACAAAATTCCGACCGATCGACCGTTAGTCGCCCAAGTGTCGCGGTTCGATCACTGGAAAGATCCGCAGGGCGTGGTCGAGGCGTTCAAGATCGCGCGCCAGCAAGTCGAGGCGAGTGTCAGGGCGAAGACATCCGAATCCTGACCAGCGGCGATGACACTGCGCTGGTGAATGCGTTGCAGAGCCGCGCGGCGGTCGTTCTCCAGAAATCCCTGCGCGAAGGCTTCGGATTGACGGTCGCGGAAGCGATGTGGAAGCGGCGTCCGGTGATCGGCGGAAATGTGGGCGGCATCCGTTACCAGATCGAGAATGGTGTAAACGGTTTTCTGGTCGAATCGGTCGAAGAAGCCGCCGCGTGCATCGTGCGTTTGTTTAAAGACAACAGGCTGCGCGATGAAGTCGGCGCGCGCGCCCGCGAGAGGGTGCGCGACAAATTCTTGCTCAGCCGTTACGTCGAGCAGTATCTCGATCTGTTCAGCGCCTTTTGAATTTCTCCGAGAGCTCCAGGACAAGTCGTTCGCGATTGTCCGGGCGAATCTCGATCAGCGTCACGTCGGGCCGCGACTTGATCGCATCGGTAAAGCGCAACGGCCGTGCAAAGATGGTGGCGAGAAGCGGCACGTGGCTGTCGAGCGCCTCGGTGACTGCGTGCCGAAAATCCGGTGAGCGGATTTCCATCGGTCCGATTTCGTCGATCACCACCAGCCGGCGGCCGCGCATCGCCCGACGGATGGTTGTGACACCAACCGCTTCCAGTGCCGCGAGATCGAGCCCGTATTTGCCAAGGTGCTCATCGGTTTTCAAAGCCACATGGGCGAATACGACTTCATCGCCCTTGAGCGTCACGATCTTGAATCCGACGCGTGTGCCACGCTCGCGGATCTCCTCGGTATAAAAACCACCGGCGGCTTGCGGCAGATTATTTACCACCCGCTTGATCAGTGTCGTCTTACCGCAGCCGGGCCGGCCGGTGAGCAAAACTTTTTCGGACATATCGTGCGTCAGGTCAGGATGAGGTTGTTTTCCTCGTTCAGGCACGTGCGAGTTCCAAATCGCGCGCCAAGTTCGTTCAGGAGATTGCAAAGCCAGCGGGTATCTGCCGCCGACGCGTGCTCGAGACGAAATCGACGCATCTGCATCGGAACCATGCGGAGACTGATCAGAATGCCGCTGGGCGGCTCCAGCCCGACCAGATACATCAGCGCGAGATCGCCCCGGAATTTTTCATAACCGCTGATCCCTTCGTAGTCGGTGAGGAAATCGCCACAGCCATAAAGAATGAGACGGCCCTTGTAAACTTCGATGCCTTTGGCGTGATGCGATGAATGCCCCTGCACGAGCGCGACGCCGTTGTCGATCAAAGTATGGGCGAACACGATTTGTTCGCGCGAAATTTCGTAACCCCAGTTGTCGCCCCAGTGGATCGCGGCAACAAGCAGGTCGCCTGGTTTCTGTTTTTCGCGCATCTGTTTCGCGACACGCGTCGCTGTGGCTTCAGAAAGGTCGTCGAGTAAATTGATTCCCGCGCCGCTGTTTGTGGCGCGCCACTCCTGCGGAATTACGCTGCTCGTCGAGCCGAATGAGAAAAGCAGGAGCCGTCCACGCGGCGTTAGATCGACAATTGCGGGCGCAGCGGCTTCTTGCTCATTCCAGCCGCCGCCCGCGTGGGCGATGCGCACTTCGTCCAGAGTGCGCAGCGTATAGGACAATCCTTCGTATCCCCAGTCGAGCACGTGATTGTTCGCCAGCGCGCACGCGTTGATCCTTGCCGCCGAGAGACAACCGATATTTCGCGGGTTCATGCGGTAATGAATTCCTTTGCCGGGCCAGTCGGTTTCCGCGGTCGTAATCGCGGTCTCGAGATTAATGATCCGCGCATCGACTGCGGCACGTTCCAACTCCTTGAGCGCTTCGCCCCAGATGTAATCAAACTTCACCGGCTGCGCGATCGGGCCGTGCGCTTTCTCGGCAAGATCGACATAATCGCGCGCGTCGCGAAGGTACGGTTCGTACAAGACCGGAT
>QHPZ01000140.1:13862-18056 GCA_003219225.1 Verrucomicrobiota bacterium
GACATCGCCACAAAGAAACAAACGCACGTTTCCAGAATAAAACCCCACATTCCAAAGCCCAAGCACCAGGGAAATCGCAAGCCCCAATGCCCAGATGTATCCCGAGCGGTTTGAAGGTTGGCGATTGGAGCTTCCCTGGGTTTTGGTGACTGGTGATTGGGTCTTAAAAGCCATGTCCGACTACGCAATCGAACAATTTCTGCGCCTGTTGAAGAAATCACCGCGAGATGCCGTATTCAATCCGTGGTGGCAGGTTGACGAGGAAAACGACTTTGGCCCGCAGGCGCCGCGGATCCGGCGCGAGCAGTTGCGGGCGTATTTGCAGCGGCGATTTTGCCGCGCGCGGCTCGCGGTTATCGGCGAAGCACTCGGCTACCGCGGCGGCCATTTCACCGGTATCGCGATGACGTCCGAGCGCGTTCTGCTCAAAGGCATAGGCGGCACGCACGCGGAGCACATTATTTCCAGGGGTGCGCCGAGGCGCACAAGTAAACCGGAGAAGTGCCCGCGTGGTTTTTCCGAGCCGACCGCGACGATCATCTGGAGCAGTTTGCTTCAGCTCGGGTTGAGACCAGATGAGTTCGTGATGTGGAATGCGTTCCCGTGGCACTCATTTGATCTGCGGCGCGGCATATTGAGCAATCGCACACCAAAACCGGCAGAACTGGTGACGGGTGTGCCGGTGTTAAAATCGTTTCTCGAATTGTTCCGTTGCGATGAAATCATCGCGCTCGGCCGAATCGCTGCTGCTCAGTTGAAGGAACTTGGGGTGAACGCTCGCTGCGTCCGACATCCAGCCTCGGGCGGGGCAAAACTTTTTCGCGAGCAAATCGCGCAATTGCGGTTGTAGCCGGCTTAGGTTTTCGGCGGTTCGCCTTTTTTAATCAGCGGCGCGAACAAATCCATTGGAATCGGGAGAAATGTGGTGGTGTTATGCTCGCTCGAGATCTCGCGCATGGTTTGGAGAAAGCGCAGTTGCAGGGCGATCGGTTCCTTGCTCATCATGGCGGCGGCCTGCACCATTTTTTCCGCGGCTTGAAATTCGCCCTCGGCGTTCACGACTTTGGCGCGGCGCTCCCGCTCGGCTTCGGCCTGCTTGGCCATGGAGCGCTTCATCGTATCGGGCAGCACGACGTCCTTGACCTCAACGGTCGTGACTTTCACGCCCCACGGCTCGGTTTGTTTGTCGATAATGTCCTGCAGGACTTGATTGATCGACTCGCGCTGTGAGAGCAGATCGTCGAGCGGCGCCTGGCCGAGCACGCTGCGCAACGTCGTTTGGGCGATGAGCGAAGTGGCTTTGAGGAAATTCTCCACTTTCACCACTGCCGCCTGCGGATCGACCACGCGGAAATAAACAACGGCATCGACCGTCACCGGCACGTTGTCGCGCGTCATCACTTCCTGTTTTTCGACGCTGATGGTCACGACGCGCAGATCCATCCGCACCATCCGATCGACAATTGGGATGAGAAAGATCAGGCCCGGGCCTTTGGCGCCGAGCAATTTTCCGAGCCGAAAAATCACGCCTCGCTCATATTCGCGTAAAATCCGGATCGCCTGCGGCAAAATGATAATGGCGAGGACGACGACCGGGATGATCCAACCAGCCAACCTAAATAGTCCTTCGATTAATGGCATCGCTTTGTTCTCCTTTGCTTTTTACTCTGAGGGTCAATCCTTGCACGGCTGCGATCTCAACCGGCTCACCTTGTTCGACCGGCGTGTCGCTGATTGCGTTCCAATATTCGCCTTCGACAAAAATGCGGCCACCGTGCGAATCGATCGGCGTCAGCGCGGAGACGGTTTTGCCGAGGAGCGTTTCCGCTCCGGCCCTGATGGGCAGGCGTTGCGCGCGTAAACCTTTGCCAAGTACGAAGACGAAGAACCCGGCGGTCACGATTGTCGCGGGAATGATGTAGCTGAGCGACAACCGAAACAACGGATCAGCGCGGTTAAAGAGCATGAGCGAGCCAATCAAAAACGAAATGACGCCGCCAATGGTGAGCACGCCGTGGGTAGGCGCATAGATGTCGAAGATGAAGAGCATGAGCGCGAGCGCGATCAGGGCGAGTCCGGTCACGTTGACGGGCAGGACCGCCGCCAGATAAAGCGCAAGGATCAGGGCAATCGCGCCGACTACGCCGGGGAGAATTGCGCCGGGCGTGGTCAGCTCCCCGATAATGCCGTAAATCGCGATCAGCATCAGGATGAACATCACTTCCGGCCGCCAAATTTTTTGGAACACATGTTCCGACGCCGACATTTTTATTTCGGAGACCTCCGCGCCGGCGGTGGCGAGCCGTTTGCCGTCGACGTCGCGTCCGTTCAATTGCTTGAGCAGCTCGTTTAGATCGACAGCGATAAGATCGACAACCTTCAGTTCGAGCGCCTTCTCGGCGCTGATCGAGGCGCTGTCGCGCACGGCCGATTTCGCCCACTCGACGTTGCGATGCCTTTTGGCTGCGATCGCCTCCATGTAGCTGATCGAAAAGTTCTCGAGTTTTTTCTTCATCGTCTCGTCAGGCTTCTCTTCGCCGCCGGCCGGATTGCCGCCGATCGTGACCGGGTGCGCCGCGCCGATCGTCGTGGCCGGCGCCATGGCGGCGACGCTAGCCGAGATCGTGATGAAGCAACCCGCGCTGGTGGCGGTTGCGCCAATCGGAGCGACATAGACCACCACTGGAATCCGGGCGGCGAGGAAGCTTTGCACAATCGTCTGCGTGGATTCGAGCAATCCGCCCGGCGTGTTCAATTGCACGACCAGGCATTGCGCGTTTTGCCCATGCGCTTGGTCGATGCTTCGCGCGATGTAGCTGGCAGTCGCCGGCCCGATCGCGCCGTCGATCTTGATCAAGCTGACCTTGTCCGCCGCGCGCGTCCACCCGCACCCCAGCAACAAGAGGAGCCCGGCCGACAACGCAGTCGCGATTCGACGCAAGCTGAGGCTTCTTTGTCGCGAATTATTCATTGGAGCGGTGGCAGATGAGAATATCACGGTCGCTGCCGCAACTCTAGCGAGCGCGACCGGCCAGGCTTGCGCCCGGGGACGACGCGCGGAGGGCGCAGCTGCGGGCGGATGCTTTACTCGGGCTACCCGCTCAGTACCCTTTGCGCGTGGAGCTTTCCGAACAACAGATTCGCGATGCGCTGAAGTCGGTGAAATATCCCGGCTTTACCCGCGACATCGTTTCGTTCGGCCTGGTGAAGTCACTCTAGATCGACAATGGCGAAGTGAAAGTACAGCTCGCGCTGGCCACCAACGATCCCAATGTGCCGGCGACGATCAAGAACGAGGCCGAAAAGGTGTTGCACGACGTGCCCGGTGTTCGGAGCGCGAAGGTTTTGATCGACATTCACGCGCCGCCGGCCGGCGCCGGCACCGCTGTGATTGCGCAGCGCCTTGCCGGTGTTCGTCACATCATTGCGGTGGCGAGCGGCAAAGGTGGCGTGGGCAAATCGACCGTCGCCGCGAATATCGCTGTCGCGCTCGAGCAGAGCGGGGCCCGCGTCGGTCTGTGCGATTGCGACATTTACGGGCCGAGCATCTCGCTCATGTTCGGCACGCGGGAGCGGCCAATGGCGACCGACGACAACAAGATCGTCCCGATCGAGCAGTACAACCTCAAGCTGATGTCGATGGGGTTTCTCCTGGACGATACTTCGCCCGCGATCCTGCGTGGGCCGATGGTCACGCGCTACACGCAGCAATTTTTGCGACAGGTCGATTGGGGTGAGCTCGATTACTTGGTGCTCGATCTGCCGCCGGGCACGGGCGACATCCAGCTCACCATCGTGCAGACCGTCGCGCTCTCCGGCGCGATCATCGTCACGACCCCGCAGGAGGTTGCGCTGATCGATGCGCGTAAGGCCGCGACTATGTTCGAGAAGGTCAATGTCCCGGTGCTCGGCCTGGTCGAGAACATGAGCTATTTCGTTTCACCCTCCGACGGCAAACGCTACGACATCTTCGGGAGCGGCGGCGGCGAGCGCGAAGCCAAACGGCTGCGCGCGCCGTTGCTCGGCCAAGTCCCGATCGACATCGCCACGCGTGAAGCGGGCGACCGCGGCATCCCAATTGTCGCTGAAGATCGAAAGTCACCGGTGAGTGCGGAGTTTTGCCGGATCGCCGCCGCGATTCGCGAGAAACTCAAGTAATCTGCGGCGCGCGGCGCAGTTAAATAGGTATGGCTG
>QHPZ01000143.1 GCA_003219225.1 Verrucomicrobiota bacterium
CGCGATCTCGCCATCGCAGCCGTCGAGAATACTGAAGAGCTGAAAGAGCGCTGCGCCGCTTATGAATCCGGAATAATCGCCGCGCAGCAAGAGAACGAAGCCGGCGATCGGTAAAGCGAAGATCGACAATGTCCACGCAGCGGGTGTAAGCGACGTCCGCAAAAGAAGTCGGCTGATCGCACGCGAAATGGGGCGGTTCACGAATCTGGCGATAAATCCATCCTGCGGTTTGCCACTTCCGCGCAGGAACCACCTCTCAGCCGCGGGAATCTCGCCGGCGACGCTGACGTAGCGCCAACTGCTGGCGATATCGGTCGGCTGCGTGTTTCGGCAGGTATTAGCAAAGGCGTCACTTAGTTTTTCCCAACTCTTCTCCGGCGCGGCCGCCGGGAGGATCGAGATGACATCAGCGAGCCCTCCGCGCTTCAGGATTAAGTGCGTGCTCAGCATCGATGCGACGCCCTCGAGTTGCTGTTCAATATGCACGGGACATTGGGTCAGGCGCGGGTCGTCGGGAAGCCATCGTTGTGCAGTCGGGACCGTTGGCTTCCAAAAAATGAAGATGTCGATCTTGATGTCAGCGCGAGCAGACTCGCGAGGTGGCTCATTGTTAAGAGTGATCCCGTAGGCGCGGGAGACTCCGCTCGGAATGACAGTAGGGGCGGCTTGAGCGAACTCGTTTATGGCGAAAGCGAGCCGGTCGAGCTGGCGCAAACCGGCGATTTTCCAGTTCGCCGACTCATCAGCCAGAATCAAAATTTTGCTCGGCTGCACGTCAGACTGCCGGTCGGGCATCGGCGAGGGGCCGGCGATAGATGCGAAAGGTTTTATATCGCTTCGCGCCTACCGCCTCGATGAAGCGATTCACCATGAAATTGTCTTCCAGCGTCATGCTGCACTCGCCCGTGTTAAATCCTGCTTCGAATTGGCGCAACACCAAGGCCTCGGCCACGCCGGCGCGACGATATGGTTCGATCACTCCTAGCGCGACCATGCGGGCGATCCGCAGCGTGAATCGGTAATAAATAAGTTTAAGAAGACCGACCGGCAGACCGAACCAGGTCAAACGTCCGTTCATGCGGCGAAGGGCAATGTGAATGTCCGGAACGGTAATGACGAAACCAATTGGCAGGCCGTCCGATTCCGCGATCAACGTGGCGCGGCGAACAATGAGAAAACGCATCTCTTTCGCCATGTACTCGGCCTCCGCTTGAGTGAACGGGACAAAGCCCCAGTTATTTTGCCAGGCCTGATTAAAAACCGTGCGAATGCGTTGGCTCTCGGTTGCGAGATTCTTCGGGTCGATCGGCCGAATTTTGATGCCGTGTTTGGCGGCGCGGGCGTTTACGATTTTGCGAAGTCGCTTGATTGGTCGCTCAACCTCGGAAAACCACCATGCGTACCAGTCTTTTTCTTTGACGAAACCGCACTGCTCACAGAGGCGCGGGTAATACGGCGGATTATACGCGGTGAGAACGGCCGGCGGATGTTCGAAACCGTCGATGAGGAGTCCGCAAACATAGTTGGTCGAGTAATCGATCGGACCCATGAGTTCGCTGCGGCCGCGGCCGCGCACCCAATTTGCCGCGGCGTCGAAAAGCGCCGTCGCAACATCGACATCGTCGATCGATTCAAATAAACCGAAACAGCCGACGTTCGTTTGGTGAAGCGAGTTGTAATTGGGATCGTCGCTCGCCATGATACGCCCCACGATTTCGCCATCGCGTCTGGCGAGAAAAAGTGCGGCATCCCCGTGTTTATAAAACGGGTGCCGATCACGATCGAGGAACGCCTTGCG
>QHPZ01000144.1 GCA_003219225.1 Verrucomicrobiota bacterium
CAATAAAACCGGCGCCGATCTCGTAATTGCGACCGATCCGGACTGCGACCGTCTCGGTGTGGCCGTGCGGAGCAGGACCGGCGAAATGAAACTGATCAGTGGGAATCAAATCGGCTCGCTCCTCTTGTGGTACCGGGTGAAAAAGTTCTTCGAGCTCGGCGTGCTCAACCAGGAGAACGCGTCGCACGCCGTCACAATCAAAACCTTCGTCACGACCGATCTCCAGAAGGTCATCCCGGAGCGTTACGGCGTCCGCTGCATCGAAACCCTCACCGGCTTCAAATATTTCGGAGCCAAGCTCGAAAAATATGAGCGCGCGCTTCCGCCAGAGATTCGGAAGAAATATCGAGAGCTCTCGGAGGAAGAGAAGCGCGCGGCGCAACTGAAACATTCGTCGTTTTACGTTTTCGGCAGCGAAGAAAGCTACGGCTACAGCGGGGCCGATTTCGTGCGGGATAAGGATGGCAACGCCGGCGCGCTCATGTTCTGCGAAGTCGCGGCCTATGCCAAGTCGCGCGGCCAAACTGTCGATCAATTGCTCGATGAAATCTTCGCCGAGTTCGGCTATTTCGCGGAGAAAAATGCGTCCCTTTATTTCGAGGGCGCGCAGGGTGCAAAACAAATCGAGCGGCTGCTCGAATCGTATGCGAGCGCGCCACCGAATGAAATGCTCGGCTCCAAAGTAGCGAGCATCCGCAACTTCGAGACCGACACGATCCGCGACGTGGAAGGCGACGAAATCCCGAAACAGAAGATGTCGATCTTCGAGCTGGCCGACGGAACGCGCATCGCGGTGCGCGGCTCGGGCACCGAACCGAAGATTAAATATTATCTTTTCGCTCAGCGCCGCCCCGGCAAGAGCCGATTTGGTTCAGCGGAACTGGAAAAAATCAAAGCGGAAGTGAATGCGCGCCTGGAAGACATTTGGAGTTGGCTCCAAACAGACGTGGAGCAGCGGCTTGGCAGATAAGCTGCTCCAGTGAACGGGTCGGCACGAACATTTTGCCATGCACCGGGACATCAATTTAAGCGGAGGCGAGATCACCGTGCTGAAAACGATGGGCCTTTCCGGCATGCCGGTTTACGGCAAACAGCTCGTCGAGCACATCGGCGAAATGGAGCCGGTGGAATTCCTCGACGATCTCAACGGCTTGATGATGCTGGGGTACGTGCTCACCGACAAGGTGAACATCCGCACGATGGAAGATGTGGAGAAAGCCACCTTTCGCGTTAATGCCTCCTACGCGCGCGACCTGCGCGAGGCGATCCAGCCGGGGCGAAGACGCGAACACGAGCGACGGCGCAGGCGGCGGGGCTAAGCAAAGCTCCAAAGAATCTCCAAACATCAAGCTTCAATCTCCAAACGGATATGCTTTTGGGAATTGGTGATTGGAATTTCCTTGGAACTTGGGGTTTGGGATTTGGGGCTTTAAGCTCCTGCGCGTGCTCCGAGTAGCGAGGATTTCCTGGCCCTGGCTTGCTGCAATCACCACCGGCTTGCTTTGCACGGCGTGTTTTCCGCCGTTCGATGTGAGCTGGCTTTGCTGGCTCGCGCTCACCCCGCTGATCGCGGCGATCTGGTTTTCCGGAGAAAACTCGAAGCGGCGCTGGCTTCGTAATTTACTCCTCGGCTACGTCGCCGGCGTTGTATTTTTCACCTCCGCGTTCACCTGGCTCGGCGCGCTCGGCGATCTCTATCACAGCTTCTTTCTGCACGGGCTCTCGTTTCTGCTCTCAATTTATCTGGGAATGCATTTTGCGTTTTGGGGCTGGTTCATCGGATTGATCAGGCCCGGCCAGTTCCTGAGCTCGTGGAGAAATTTATTGATCGCTTTTCTCGCGGCGAGCGCGTGGGCTGCGCACGAATGGGCGCGAGGCTGGCTCTTCAGCGGGTTCGGCTGGAACGGTCTCGGCGTAGCGCTGCACGCGAACTGGCCACTCATTCAAATCGCGCAGTTCACGGGTGTCGCTGGAATCTCGTTCGCGATCGCGTTTGCCGATGTCATCGCGCTCACCACCGCGGTGCGACTGTTTTTGGAAACGCGCTCCCGCCAGATGCGGGCGCATTTCGATCTCACGCTGACCATGCTCGGCATCGTCGCGCTGTTTTCGTTCAGCATTCACAGCGTGCAAAATCCTTCTCCGGCCAAGCCGCTGCGCGTCGCCGCGGTGCAGGCGAATGTGCCGCAGCTGCAGAAGTTCGACCCGCAGTTTACCGCAGGCATCTTCGACAAGCTCGCGCGCCTGAGCGAAGTCGCGCTGCGCTCGAGTGCGCCGCCAGAGCTCATCGTTTGGCCGGAAAGCGCAATGCCCGATCCGGTCCGTGACGAGCAAACGCCGAGTTATCAGTTTGTAATGGAGTTCGCCACCGCGGCGAACACCGATCTGTTGCTCGGCAGTCTCGACACGCAAGATCGACATGATTATAACGCCGCGCTGCTCGTTTCCGATGCAGGGCACAAACTACAAATTTATCGGAAGCTCCATCTCGTGCCCTTCGGCGAATACGTTCCGCTGCGCCGTTCTTTTCCGCTCTTTGCCGCCGTTGCCAGCCGATGGGTGCCTGGTGATTTCGACGTCGGCCGAGACTACACAGTGTTTCGCCTAACGACCCCCAATGGCGCGGTGGCGCCGCTGATTTGCTTCGAAGACACGATCGGCGAATTGACGCGCCGGTTTGTGCTGCGCGGCGCGAATCTGCTGGTCAACATCACGAACGACGCCTGGTTCTTGCAATCGGCCGGGTCGCGGCAGCATCTCGCCAACGCGGTGTTTCGCTGCGTGGAGAACCGTCGCCCAATGGCGCGCGCCGCAAATACCGGTGTCACGTGTTTCATCAACGAATTCGGGCGCATCACACAAGTCTTGCGCGATGAGAACGGCGGCACGTTCGGCGAAGGCGTGTTGAGCGGCGAGATCAACGTGCCGCAGGTCCAGCAATTAACGTTTTACACGATACACGGAGAGCTGTTCGCGAAAATGTGCGCCGCCGTAACAGTGGTCGCGATGATTGCCGCAGGATTGCGGCGGAGGTGGATCGGGCGCTCCGCGGGCGATGCTAAATAATCGCGGCTTCGCCGCATAACTTTTACCATCGAGCGCGGCGCGCTCGATCCACCTCCGCACATGTGGTAAAACTCGCGCGTGGCGGTTGAGCTTCCACTGGATGATTTGATTAACCTTTGGCCGAACGAATTTCGCGGCGCGCGTGTCGGTGCGTTGCTGCATCCAGCTTCGGTTTCCTCGCAGCTCGAGCATGCCTCGGGGATTCTCGAGCGGCTGAACGGAGATTTGTTTCAGTTGCGCGCCTTGTTTGGTCCGCAGCACGGATTTCTGGGCCAAACCCAGGACAACATGATCGAATGGAAAAGTTACGAGCATCCGCGGCTCGGCATTCCGGTCTACAGCCTCTATGGCGAACACCGCGAACCGAGTTCGGCAATGTTGGGCGACCTCGATGTTCTACTTGTCGATCTCCAAGACATCGGCACGCGCTACTATACTTTTGTCTGGACGCTCTATCTCTGCATGCGCGCGTGCGCGAAAAGCGGCGCTCACGTTGTCGTACTTGACCGGCCAAACCCGATCAACGCCGTCACGATTGAAGGACCACCGATCGAGAAAGGTTACGAATCCTTCGTCGGCATGCATCCGATTCCCGTGCGCCATGGTAAGACCATTGGCGAGTTGGCTGCACAGGAGCGCGCGATGTGGTTCGACGAAACCGATCTGCCGTGGGTGATGCCTTCGCCAAATATGCCAACGCTCGACACGGCGACAGTTTATCCCGGGATGTGTCTGCTCGAAGCGACCAACATTTCCGAAGGCCGCGGTACCACCCGCCCGTTCGAGATTTTCGGTGCGCCCTTCATCGACGCAGAAACGCTTTGTCGCGAATTGAACAACGCGAAATTGCCGGGCGTGTTCTTTCGCGAGACTTATTTTCAGCCGACGTTCCAAAAGTTTGCCGGTCAGCTTTGCGGCGGCGGGCAACTGCACGTTCTCGATCGCGATATTTTCCGGCCCTTCCAAACCGGTATTGAAATCATTCGCTGCATCCGAAAGTTGTATCCAGGTTCTTTTGCATGGAAGCAGCCGCCTTACGAATACGAATACGAAAAGCTGCCGATCCAGATTTTGCTCGGTGGACCGGCGGAAGATTGGTTCGGCGACTGAGTTTTGTAGCGACCGCCCTGTGGGCGGTCGCACGCCAACGTGCCACAGGCACGTGGCTACACCGCATCGCGATCGCACTTGCCTCATTGTCGATCTTGCCGTGCTTACGCGCCGACATTCCCTGGCCCGAAGTCGTGCAACGGCTCGCTTATGAAAACGAAAAACTTGCCCGGCGCTCGCAAGGCCACAATGGCGAATACTTCGTGGTCTGCACGCTTTACTACACACCCAAGGAGTCGGGGTTCACTTTCGAACGCGGCTTTGATGCGACGCCGGTGAGCAAACCCGGCCTGCGCGGCCGCACCTATCCGCGTGATTTCCTGCGCTCGGTTAAGAAGGAGGGCTTCGGCCGAATCGCCGCGCCGGTGAACGGCCGCCATTACATTCGCTACATCGGTGGCGATTCCTACGGCTTCGCGACCGCGCCGACCGGTCCCGGCGGCACGCTGATCGCCCGTTTCTCGGCTGCCGCAAAACCGCAGGCCGGTTTGCATCGCGGGACGGTGCTGGAAACTCCGGCCGCTGAGGTAAAACAAGTTTTCGACAGCACGCGCTGGAAAATCATGGACACCGGCGGCGGTCTTCGCCGCTGGCAGATCGATTGTTATTTCGGCGAGGACGAACCGCTCGGGCCCGGAAAATTGATGTGCCGCCCGCGGGCAACGACTTTTGAATACGCCTACTCGGAGGCGAGAGTGGCGCGTTAAGGTGGCCCCATTCACTGTCCGGCTCACATTTCACGGCAGCCTGACGTTCTTTCTTCGACCAACGGCCGATGGCGGCATTGAGCGACAGCTCTGCGAGAAAACGTCGGTCAAAGACATCATCGAATCGTGTGGCGTGCCACATCCCGAGGTCGATCTGATTTTAGTCGACGGCCAGCCAGTCGATTTCGGGTTTGCTCTGAGCAGCGCGAAGTCGGTCGACATTTACCCGGTTGATTGGAAGCGTTGCACGTTCTTTCCACAAAATCGACTGCAAACGATACATATCGAGAACTTTGTAGCAGACGGTCATTTAGGTAAACTGGTCCGCGATTTGCGGCTGCTCGGCTTCGATGTGCTTTATGATCGGGCGGCGCAAGATCGACAATTAGTTGAGTTGGCCAGCAGCGACAGGCGCGCCCTCCTCACGCGCGACCGGCGCCTGCTCATGCATTCGGCCGTGCGCGATGGCTATTACCTGCGCTCGCAAAAAGCACTCGAGCAAACCATCGAGGTTTTGCAGCGTTTCCAGCTTTCCTCTGCCGTCGCCCCTTTTACCCGCTGTATTTCCTGCAACGCACTGCTTCAACCGGTTAAAAAAGATGAAGTGTTCGAACAGCTCAAACCGCTGACAAAAATTTACTACGAACGTTTCTGCCGCTGCGACGGGTGCGCGCGAATTTACTGGCAAGGCTCGCATTTTGACAAATTGCAGACGCTCGTGGAAGAAGTCGTGAGGACGATTTTCATTTTCGTCCTCTCGATGGTGGCGCTCGCTTCGGCGGCATTCGGTTATGGGCCGACCGGGCACGAGATCGTCGGTGGGATTGCGGACAAATTGCTCGTGAACAGCGCCGCCGAAGCGCGGCTGCGCAAACTTATCGGCGGCCTGACTTTGGAGAGAGCATCCGTCATCGCAGACGAAATCAAAGCCTGGGACAAAAATGGCCCGGACGATCCGCGCGCGTTCCCGCGTTATCCCGAGCACCGCAACATCGACAAGCAGTTGCGCGAATTTTGGCGCGCCAACCAGCCGACGCATGATCCGACTTCGCCCATGCCGTCGCATCACTGGTTTCATTACACCGATGTGCCGGTGCTGAATGCGCAGAAATACTCCGACGGCAAGATCGGCCGCAGTCAGTGGGACATCGTGCACATGATCCCCTACTGCGTCGGCGTTCTGCGCGGTGAGATCCCCGAGAACAACCCGCGCCAGATCACGAAATCGATTGCCGTGATTTTGCTCGCCCATTTCGTCGGCGACATTCATCAGCCGTTGCACGTCGGCGCGGAATATTTTCAGAACGGGCGCGCTGTCGATCCCGACAAAGCCCAGCCGGGGATCGAAGACGAAGGCGGCAACACGATCAGCCTGCAACTCCGCCGCGGCACGCCGGAAGAAATGGCGAAACGCGGTCTGAAACTGCACGGTTTCTGGGACAACGAAGAACGCCACCAGGCGCTCGAACCAGCGAAACGACAGTTGATCGATCAGCTCGCCGCGGAAGAGCCTGCGAACTGGCGATTGCCGGGAAATGTGCCGCTCGATCATTACGCTGAAGCATGGGCCAACGAGATTTTGACGGTCGCGCGCGAAGCGCACGAGCGGCTGCATTTTGTCGGCATGCATTCCGAGGTTGATCAAGATCGCACCGTCGCGGCTGGCGCAGCCGAGGAAAAGAATTCACCTGATGGCGTCGGTTATGCCGACTGGGCAGCGAG
>QHPZ01000145.1:0-4057 GCA_003219225.1 Verrucomicrobiota bacterium
CAGGTCGACAGCCTTGTAATTAACGGCTGCGCCGCTGCGGCTCACCTCCTCGGGCGCGCCTTGATCGTCCGTGCAAACGCGATAGCGACCAAAATAGATTGTCTCTGCCATACGACCCAATTCGAGCAGCGCTCTTCCCTACTATTAAGAATCGTAACTGCGGGAAGTTGCGCGGGTAATTCGTCCGCAGCTCTACCGCCAGAGCGACGTCCTGCGGAGCCGTCGAGTTCCGCCCGAGTTTGTCGGCTCGACAGAGTCTCGCCTTACCGGTGAATGGCTACCCCGCTTGGATTCGAATCAAGAATAACGCCTCCAAAGGGCGCTGTGTTACCGTTACACCACGGGGTAAACGCATCGCGTCTCGACTTGCGGCTTGCGCTTGAACGCAAGAACGACAATCACGCCACTAGACTGCAAATCGCAACCGCTATTTGCGACTCGCTCTGCCGCCTCAGATCGCGCTCCGCGATATGTCCGCGTCCGCCGGCGGCTGGGAATATTTCAGGGCCTCGAGCGTGGCTCGCACGTGATCGACAATTTCATTCGGCGCGAGCGGTTTGCGCAGCATCCCGGCAAGACCGGCAGTTATCATTCGGTTGAGTTTTTCTTGCTGGATGAACCCGGCACAAAGAATCACCGGCACATCACTGCGGATGTTGCGCAACCGGTGAAACGTCTCTTCGCCGTCGAGCAACGGCATACTCATATCAAGAATTACCAAGTCATACGCATGCGGCGAACCGCGGAACAGATCGAGACATTCGAATCCCGAGTGAGCGCTAACGACGCGAAACCCTGCTTCCACGAGAATGCGTCTCATCAGCAGCACAGCCGTCATGTCGTCGTCCACGAGCAAAATGCATTGCTCGTTTCCCTGCGAAACCGGGGCTGGCCGCCTCGTTGTCCCGGCGAGTCGCGGATGCATCAGCATTCGCTCACCGGGGCCGCCGGTTTCTTTCACGAACTCAGCCGCGACCTGCTCGGCGCGGGCGACACTGTTCCGCAACAGGGCGATATATTCGTCCGAGCGGTCGTTGCCTCGCCAAGCATTGTCGATCAATGAAGCTGTAACTGAGATTGTCTGCAGCGCATTATTCAGGTCGCTCGTAACGCGGGACAAAGCGTCGCGATGAACTGATGATTCGGGATCAGCGTCTGAACTCATGGCAAGCGTAGTTGGCGCAGCGCTTTTTTGCAGCAGACACAGTGCCGCTCAGAGCAGGGCGTCGCAAAAAAGCTGAAGCCGCGTTGGCCAGCGCCGCCAAACCGGGTATATTTTGGGTCCCGGAAATGAATGCCCTCGTCGTCAAGGATCTGCACGTCACGATCGCCGGCCAGGAGATCGTCCGCGGGCTCAGCTTGGTTGTGCCTCGGGGCGAAGTCCACGCCATCATGGGCCCAAACGGCTCGGGCAAGAGCACCTTGGCGAAGGTCATGGCCGGTCATCCCGATTACGAAATTACGGCCGGCAAAATCGCCATGGACGACCAGGACTTGCTCGAGCTTGAGCCGGACGAGCGCGCCCGGCTCGGACTTTTCCTCGCTTTCCAATACCCCAGCGAGGTGCCGGGCGTTACGATTGCCAATTTCCTGCGCGCGGCTGTGCAGGCGCGCCTGCCGGACGGCGAAGAGCTCGAAGCCACCGATTTTTACGCGAGGCTCTATGAAAAAATGGAGCTCCTTGGGATGGACCGCTCGTTTACATCCCGCGCGGTCAATGAAGGCTTCTCCGGCGGGGAAAAGAAGCGGACCGAGATTTTGCAGCTGGCCATGCTCGAGCCCAAATACGCCGTGCTCGATGAAACCGACAGCGGCCTCGACATTGACGCTCTCAAGACCGTCGCCCACGGAGTAAACTCATTGCGCGGACCCGATATTGGGATACTGTTAATCACGCACTATCAGCGCATCCTGAATTACATCGTTCCCGACCATGTGCACGTGATGGTGCAAGGCCGGATTGTGCGCAGCGGCGGGAAGGAGCTGGCCCTCGAGCTCGAGGAACGAGGCTACGATTGGGCGCGCGACGGAGCAGCTGAGCCAGCATTTACGAGGTAAGATCGACAATGAAAACCAACACCAAAGCCGTCGACATTAATCGCGGAATTGGCGACTTCGCCTATCCGGAACGGCATGTCCGCGACGCTGGGATCGGGCTGAGCGAAAAGACCGTTCACTATATTTCCGACGTCAAAGAGGATCCCGATTGGGTGCGCGAATTTCGGCTCCGCGGATTGAAAACATTTCTCGAAAAACCGCTGCCGACCCATTGGGCGAGCAAAGATCTCGAAGCAATCGATTTCGACAAAATCCGTTACTATCTGGCGCCCGGCACCGCGCCATCGCGCAGCTGGGATGAAGTGCCGGAGGACATCAAGCGCACATTCGAGCGGCTCGGTATTCCGGAACAGGAGCGGAAATTCCTCGCCGGGGTCGAAGCGCAGTTCGACAGCGAAGCGGTTTATTCAAACATTAAAAAGGCGGTCGGAGAACAGGGAGTCATCTTCGTCGGATCGACCGAAGGCCTGAAGAATCACCCGGAAATTTTCCGGAAGTGGTTCGGCAAAGTCATCCCGATCGGCGACAACAAGTTCAGCGCGCTCAACTCCGCGGTCTTCAGCGGCGGCTCGTTCATCTACGTCCCGCCCGGCGTGAAAGTGAAGCATCCGCTCCAGGCTTATTTCCGAATCAACGCCGAAAACTTCGGCCAATTCGAGCGCACCCTCATCATCGCCGATGAAGGCAGCGAAGTGACTTACATGGAAGGCTGCACCGCGCCGAAATTCATCACGGTGCAAAACTGGTCCTCGAACGTTTTCAATCTCGTGACCAAACGCGGCCTCGCCCACGAAGACGCCGAAGTGAAATGGATCGACTGCAACATCGGCTCGCGCCTGACGATGAAATATCCCGGCGTGATCATGAAAGGCCGCAAAGCGCGGGGCGAAGTCTTCTCGATCGCGCTCGCCAACGACGGCCAACATCAGGACACCGGGGCGAAAATGATTCACGCTGCCGATGAAACGACCTCGAACATCATTTCGAAATCGATCTCGATCGGCAAAGGTCGCGCCACTTATCGTGGACTCGTTCACGTGCCGAAGCATCTCAAGCATTGCAAGAACAACACCGAGTGCGACGCGCTCCTGATCAATTCCACCAGCCGCACCGATACCTACCCTGCGATCACTGTCCGCGGCACGGGCAACGCCGTCCAGCACGAGGCCAGCGTCAGCCAGGTCAGCTCCGAGCAAATCTTTTACATGCAACAGCGCGGCCTGACCGAAGCGCAAGCCATGAGCCTGAGCGTCAACGGTTTCGTCAACGATCTCGTCCGCCAGTTCCCGATGGAATACTCCGTCGAGCTCAAGCGCCTGATCGAGCTCGAGATGGAAGGCTCGGTCGGCTAGCTCGCGCGATTCTTCTTCTGTAGCGGCCCCGAAAGCATTCGGGGTCGCACTAAGACCGACATGTCATTAGTCGTTCAAGATGAGTTGGTGCAGGCCGGCTCTGTTCTCTCCGGTCCGACCCAGTCGCGGGAATTGCCGCAGTGGTTTCGCGACCAGCAGGCCGAAGCTTAGCGGCAGTTTGAGTCGTTGCCATCTCCAAACCGCAAAGATCAGCTCTGGCGCTTTTCCAGTGTCGATCTTCTCGATCTTTCGCCGTTCAAAGTTCCGGGCGTGCTCTCGGATGACGATCGCGGCAACGTTCTGAAATATTCGCGCGGTTTGGATGAAGTCGCCGCGCGGATGATTTTGGCGAACGATCAACTGGTCGAGCGCAACGTTGTTTCCGTGCAGCTAAAGAAACGCGGCGTGATTTTCCAGCCGCTCGAACGCGCCATGGTCGAGCACGCCGATCTTTTCCAAAAACATTTCATGTCGCAGCCGGCGGTGCTCGGCTCGGCCAAGTTTGCGGCACTGCACAAGGCACGGGTTTCGTCCGGCACGTTTCTGTTCGTGCCACGCGGCGTCGAGATTGAGCTGCCGATTGAAATCTTCCATTGGTTGCGCGGCGAGAACATGTCGATCTTTCCGCACCTGCTCCTGGTCACCGA
>QHPZ01000145.1:4195-6274 GCA_003219225.1 Verrucomicrobiota bacterium
CGAGCGTTACAGATGAATACCACCACGGTCGATCACGACGCGTCGGCCATGAGCCTCAACCTGCATCTTGGCGGAAGATATTCCCGTTTCGAAAGCTTGAGCCGGCTCGTCGGCGAAGGCGCGCGCAGTGATTTACTGGCCGTTGCCGTCGCGACGAACGAGCAGGAATTCGACGCCCGCACCTTACAGGACCACGCCATACCACACACCGCGAGCGATCTCCTTTACAAAAACGCGCTCGACGATCGCGCCCGCTGTACTTTCGGCGGCCTCATCCGGGTCGAACCGCATGCCCATTTCACCGACGCCTACCAAAAGGTGCGCAATCTTCTTTTGAGCGACGACTCCGAAGCGAACTCCATGCCCGGCCTCGAAATCCTCGCCGACAACGTCCGCTGCACCCACGGCGCCACGAGCGGCCAGATCGACGAAGATGAAATGTTTTACCTCCGCTCCCGCGGCATTCCCGTTCCCGTCGCGCAGCGCCTCATCGTCACCGGCTTCCTCGACGAAGTCATCCGGCGGCTAAACCACGCACGCATCGGCGAGCATTTGAACCGGCTCATCGAGGAAAAATTTGCGCGGGCGTAGCTGAAAAGTCTTTGCACAGCGCCTCCCCGCTGTTGTATTTTCGTTCCCCTTTCCCCATGGACGTAGGCGGCAATATCGGCGGGATTCTCAGCCAGAAGAGCGGCGAGGTTTATTCAATCGCGCCGGATGCAATGGTGTTTAAGGCGATCGAAATGATGGCGGAGAAAAATGTGGGCGCGCTGCTGGTGATGAAAGGACAGAAACTGGTCGGAGTTCTTTCGGAGCGCGATTACACGAGAAAGGTTTTTCTCCGAGGCAAATCATCGAAGGAAACGCGCGTGGACGAGATCATGTCGAAAGACGTGTTCACGACCACTTCGCTCGAAGGCGTGGACAAATGTCTGGCTCTCATGACCGACAAACACATCCGCCATTTGCCTGTCGTGGAGGGCGGAAAAGTCATCGGCGTTGTTTCCATCGGCGATCTGGTCAAGCACGTCATCTCCTGCCAGAGCGCCGCCATCGCGCATTTGGAAAGCTACATCGCCGGCGGGTATTCGGGATAATTCTGTGGAGGCAGGCTGTGTCGCCTGTGCTTCGAAGGTAAAGCGGCCGGCACGGCCGCCACTACAGCTTCCAGACTGTTTTACCCCCCACCATCGTCCGCACGGCGCGGCCTTCTAATTTCCAGCCGTCGAACGGCGAATTGCGCGACGCCGATTGAAAATTGTCGATCCTGACGGTCCACTCCAAGTTCGGGTCGATCAGCGTCACATCGGCCGGCGCGCCGACTGAGAGCGTTCCCCCATCAAGTTTCAGCAACTTCGCCGGCTCGACGGTGAACATTTCGATCAACCGCACGATGTCGATCCGGCGATGTTTGTGGACGAGCAAATCGAGAAATAATCCAAGCTCCGTCTCCAAGCCGATGATGCCGAAGGGCGCGCGATCGAACTCCACTTCCTTCTCGAACCCGGCGTGCGGCGCGTGGTCCGAGCACAAGATCGACAATGTCCCGTCGGCGATCCCTTCGAGGAGCGCATCGACATCTGGTTTCGATCGCAACGGCGGATTGATTTTATAGTTCGTGTCGAAGTTCTGGATCGCTTCATCGGTCAGCGCGATATGATGCGGGCAAACTTCGCCGCTGATTTTGACCCCGCGGGAGCGCGCTTCGTGAATCAGCCGGACGCTCCCGGCGGAAGTGACATGCTGGCAATGAATGTGATGATCGCAACACTCGGCCAGCAGGATATTGCGCATGACGATCGCTTCCTCGCCGGCGCTCGGCCAGCCGGGCAAACCCAGTAGCGTGCTCCAGTAACCTTCGTGCACGACGCCGTCGCCGACGAGGTTGTAATCCTGGCAATGATCGAGCACCGGCAAACCGACCATGCGCGCGTACTCGACGGCGCGTCGCATCAGTTCATGATTTTGCACGCAACGGCCATCATCGGTGAGCGCAACCACGCCCGCTTTCGCCAGTGAACCAATCGGCGCAAGGTCTTCACCCGCCAGACCAACCGAGATTGCGCCGGTGGGCACAAC
>QHPZ01000142.1 GCA_003219225.1 Verrucomicrobiota bacterium
TTTTCCAGACAACGCGTGTGTCGCGCGAAAATGCGATTGTCGATCAAGTAATTGCCAATCACGTGCGCTCACTGCTCGCCACCCATCTTGTCGATATAGCGTCGTCTGATCAGCACACGGTCAAACCGTGGTTCGATGGCAAGATCGATTTCGCGCCGGACGTGCACGACTTTTCCATGAGCGGTTTTCCGCTGGTTGGTGGCCGCCTTGATTATCTCGACGTCAAAACCGTTGTCGCGCTCGTTTATCAACGAAACAAGCACCCGATCAATGTTTTCATTATGCCTGCAACCGGAAGCTCCGACAGCTCACCGGCGCTATCGACCCACCGCGGTTACAACATTTTTTCCTGGGCCCGTCGCGACATGCGCTATTGGGCTGTTTCCGATCTCAACGAGACTGAATTGCGGCAGTTCGCTGGGATTCTTATACGCTGAAGAACCGGTTCGATTTACGGTTTTGCTGAGTTACGGACAAACAGCGAGAATGGTTCGCGATGATTAAAGGAAGCGACATTCGAAAAGCCGATCATCCGATCGAGCCGCTGTTGCTCGATCGCTGGTCGCCGCGCGCAATGTCGGGCGAAGAGATTTCGGAGGAGGAGCTGATGCGATTGTTCGAAGCGGCTCGCTGGGCGCCATCATCGTTCAACGCGCAACAGTGGCGCGCGCTTTACGCCCGCCGCGGCACCGAACATTGGGAGAAGTTTTTCGATCTGCTCGTCGACGCCAATAAGGTGTGGGCGAAGAATGCGGCCGCCCTCGTCGTGTTCATTTCACGAAAGTTTTTTGATTACAACAATGAGCCTTCCCGGACGCATTCCTACGATTGCGGCGCGGCGTGGGAGAACTTTGCGCTGCAAGGCTTCCGCCAAGGACTCGTCGTCCACGGCATGGAAGGCTTCGATTACGAGCTCGCGCGTAAAGCGCTTCAAATCCCCGATGAGTTCGAAGTCGAAGCGATGGCCGCAGTCGGCAAACCCGGAGACAAAGAACTGCTGCCGGAAAAATTGCAGGCACGCGAAAGCCCGAACGATCGTCGCAAACTTTCCGAGAGTATTTTCGAAGGGCCGTTTGGAACACATCAAAAACGTGACTGACGAGGAGCGGGACGAGCAGTTTTACCGCGACACCGAAAGTGTCGCATTTCCGAAGCTCGACGATCATCAGCTTTCGCTGCTGGAGCCTTTGGGACAACGGCGCGTGCTCAAGCGCGGCGACGTCGTGTTGAAAGCGGGTCAGCGCGACATGGGCCTGACGATTATTCTGCGCGGCGAGATCCAGGTATTCGAGCAGCGCGACGGGACCGAACAGCTTCTTGCCACCGGTCATGAGCGCGATTTTCTCGGTGATGTCGCGATGCTTCAGGGAACATCCGCGCTCGCGACGGCGTTCGTCACGTCAGACGAAGCCGAAATCCTTCATGTGCCGGCGGCGGAGCTTCGCCGCGCGTTGGCTGAGATTCCCGGCGTCAGCTCGACGATCGTCAATGCGTTGATTATGCGACGGCGGCGATTGAATCGCGACCGCGAGTTCGCGGGGTTTCGCGTTGTCGCTGCGGATGATGATCGCGACGGCCATCAAATCGACGATTTCCTCGACAAAAATCATATTCCGCATCGCCTTGTCGATCTTGCCAGCGATCAAGGCCGGGAGCTGAGCAAACGGTTTCGCCTGACCAATCGCGATCTGCCGACGTTGATCACGCCAAGCGGCTCGCCTTTGCGTCGGCCGTCACTGCGCGAGGTCGCGCAAGCTGCAGGTCTGCAGCGTCCGCTCGCGCGCGACAATGAAACGGAAATTTTGTCCGATCTCACAATTGTTGGCGCGGGACCAGCCGGGCTCGCCGCCGCGGTTTACGCCGGCTCAGAAGGATTGAACACCGTCGTCCTCGAAAGCTACGCGCCCGGCGGACAAGCGGGTTCGTCGTCGCTGATCGAAAATTTCTTTGGATTTCCAACCGGCGTCAGCGGCGGCGATTTAACCTGGCTCGCCCAACTACAGGCCTATCGGTTCGGCGCAAAATTTTCCACGCCGGCGGAGGCGCTTTCGCTTCGCTACAATGCCGACGACGAATATCGCGCGTGCATTGAGATTGAAGGTTGTCCCGCGATTCTGCGCGCGAAAGCTGTCCTCATCGCGACCGGCGCCAACTATCGCCGGCTCGAAGCGGAGAACCGCGAAAAATTCGAAAGCCTGGGCGTGTACTACGCTGCGACTGCGCTCGAAGGCCAGATTTGCCGCAACGAAACCGTCATCGTCGCCGGCGCCGGCAACTCCGCCGGACAAGCGGCGATGTTTCTTTCCGACGGCGCACGCCAGGTGTTGCTCGTTGTCCGTGGCGACGATCTGGCGAAAAACATGTCCGACTATCTCTCCCGCCGCGTCGAGGCGCAGAACAACATCGACATTCTTTATCGCACCGAGATTCGGCGGATGTCCGGTAATCAAAAGCTCGAAGAGGTCGAGCTTGGAAATACGCAGACCGGCGAACGTCAAATCATCCGAACACCTGCAGTTTTTTCGATGATCGGCGCGCGGCCTTGCACGGAATGGTTACCCTCCGAGATCGAGCGGGACGACAAAGGATTCATCAAAACTGGCGCCGCCGTCGCGGACGCGCCGGCGTGGCGCGCGAGCAAACAGCAACCTACTCCGTTGGAAACCAGTCTTCCTGGCATCTTCGCAGCCGGCGACGTGCGGTCTGGATCGGTCAAACGTTGCGCCGCGGCGGTGGGCGAAGGCGGCATGGCGGTTGCCGGAATCCAGATGACGCTGGCCTCGCAAGATAAGGCAAAGAACGATGGCTGACCGCGGTTGCCCTCACCTGGACGCGATCGATTCGATCAAGCAGCCGCAGCTTCGCGAATGCGCCGAGTGCGTGAAGATCGGCGCGCAGTGGGTCCATCTTCGCACCTGTCAGCAATGCGGCGTGACATTGTGTTGCGACAGCTCGCCAAATCATCACGCGACCAAACACGCGCGGGCCACGGGTCATCCGGTGATCGCTTCAGCGCAACCGGGCGAGCGCTGGCTTTATTGCTATGCCGACGAGGCATTTTGCGACTACTGAATCATGTGGAAGGCGCGCGGCCGCTGGATTCTTGCCGCTACGATTCTCGCCTCGAGCATGGCGTTCATCGACGGCACGGTCGTGAACGTCGCGTTGCCCGCGCTGCAAACGAATCTCAACGCGACCGCGCTCGATGTTCAATGGGTGATCGAGACGTACTTGCTTTTACTCTCCGCATTCGTTCTCGTCGGCGGTTCGTTAGGCGATCATTACGGGCGGCGGCGAATCTTTCTGCTCGGCGTGACGATTTTCGCGTTCGCATCGGCCGGATGCGGATTGGCCTCGAACATCGCCGAATTGATTCTGGCGCGTGGCGTTCAAGGATTTGGCGCGGCCCTGCTTGTTCCGGGCAGTCTCGCCATTATCAGCAGTTCCTTTTCGGAGCAGGAACGCGGACGCGCGATCGGCACGTGGTCGGGTTTTAGCGCCATCACCACCGGGATCGGGCCGGTGCTCGGCGGCTGGCTGATCGAGCACGTCTCGTGGCGTGCGGTGTTTTTCATCAATCTGCCAATCGCGCTTTTGGTCGTGCTGCTTTCAATTCGCCACGTTTTCGAAACTGCCGAGCACGACCGCGATGGAATCGATTGGTTCGGCGCGGTCCTCGCTGTGCTCGGCTTGGGTGCACTCGTTTACGGACTGGTCGAATCCTCGCGACTCGGTTTCGGAGATCGCTTCGTGATGAGAGCACTAATTGCCGGCGGCGTGTTGCTGATTGTTTTTCTTTTCGTCGAATCGCGGAGTTCGCATCCGATGTTGCCGCTCGCGCTGTTTCGGTCGCGCGTGTTCGCGGGAACAAACCTCCTCACGTTTTTGCTCTACGCTGCTCTGGGCGGGACACTTTTCTTTCTGCCGCTGAACCTGATTCAGGTTCAGCATTACTCCGCGACCGCGGCGGGCGCGGCGCTGTTGCCATTCATATTGGTAATGTCCCTTCTCTCGCGCTGGTCGGGCGGACTGGTCAGGCGTTACGGTCCGAAGCTCCCGCTCGTCATCGGCCCGCTACTCACCGCGGTGGGTTACGCGTGGTTCATGCTGCCGTCGATCGGCGACAACTATTGGACGAACTTTTTCCCGCCGATCGCCGCAGTCGGCTTGGGAATGGCGATCACGGTCGCGCCGCTGACCACGACCGTGATGAGTTCAGTTTCGCAAAACCGCGCCGGTATCGCATCAGGCGTGAACAATGCTGTCGCGCGCACGGCCGGTCTGATCGCGATCGCGCTCCTCGGGATCGTGATGCTCGACGTTTTTCGGAGCGGGCTGGATCGACACCTCAACGGATCAAGATTTCCACCTGCAATCATCGACTCAGTTCGAGCGCAATCGACAAAACTCGCCGCGATCAGGTTGCCGGCAGATCCGGATTCGGCAACGCAGGAACGGATTTATGGTGCAATCAACAACTCGTTCATCTCGGGATTTCGCGCCATCATGCTGATCGGCGCGACGCTCGCAACCGCCGGCGCCGTCACTGCTCTGATCGTTATTGCCGCGCCAAAGCGGAGCGAGTCAGGTTAGACGCGCGGGAGAAATTCTTCCCGCACGATCTTGCCATTTTTCACCGTGTAGACGCCGACCTCGGAGAGTTGGAAGCGTTTCTTCGAACCTTTGTCGGTGACGTCGGCATCGTATTGCACTACGAAGCGATCGTGCGCGACGAATGGCTCGCCTGCTTTGAAGCTGTGCACTTCCATGGCGTTTACCCACCAATCAATTTTGCCGCGGACGTTTTCCTTCCCGCGCGTCTCCGGAGAACTGCCATCCTGGGTTCGTGCTTCCACGCTGACGATGTCTTTGTCGTAAAGTGTGTCGAGCGCGTCGTACCAGGCTTGTTTGCGCACCAACTCCACCACCCTTTTTGCAACTTCTTCTGTGTTCATTTTTCCTCCTTTTGTTAGATCGACCCGCCTTCCCCGGCACTACTCCGAAAGTGTTCGCGAGCAGGCGGCGTGGCAGGCAATTACGTGCCGCTTTTCGGAAGTCAACCGTCCCGGTCGAGCCGGGCGGGACGCCTGACTTCCATTAAAACATGACCTGCACGCGTCCAATCACTTCATCGAACTGGTCGTCGCCGAATTCCGGATGGGCTTCACGGAAATCCGACCAGGTGTGAATATAATCGACCATCAATTTGATGGCGTCGCCGTGGATGTAGTAATTGAGCCCGGCGGTGATGGAGCGGATGTTGTCGTCAGGCTTCTGGTCGGGGTTGAGCTCTTCCCAACGCACCGCGGCCTGCAGTAGTTTGGGAATCAGGAAGTAGCTCCCCTGCACATACCAGCCGTTCGGATCGAAGTTGTCGAAGCCCGGCGCGACGTGCAAAGGCGCGCGGCCATCGACGTCTTCGGACAGATATTCGCCGATCAAATCATCCGCGCCTGGCAGAGTGAAGGCTGAGAGCGATCCGTCGCTGTTGACTTTGAGGTTGAGCGCCGGCGAGATGTTCGTGCCGACGTCGTCGCGGCTGTTGAGAACATCGCCGCCAAGTTTCAAGCTCACGTCCTGGCCAGCTAATTTCCCCTTCAACGGCATCAGCTCGAGTCGGCCAACGTACATAAAGTTGTTGTTGTCGTTCGTGTTCACGTTGCGGCCGTTGCCGTTGAAAATGCCGGCGTAGTAGGTGAGCAGGTCTTTCTCGTCCGGCCAAAGATGCGTGAACGGTTTCCCCCAAATTTGCACGCCGACCTGGCGCTCGGGCGTGAGCGCGCCGGTGGGCAGACTGCGCTCGATCATGAACAGCTTCGTGTCCGGGGTGAGCTGCTCCAGGCCGAATGGCGCTTTCCATTGGCCGAACTTGATGTTGGCCTCCGGGATGCCGTGCCAGTTGATGAAGATGTCTGTCCCGGAAAATTCGGTGCGGGTGGAATTGGAAACGGTTGTTGTTTTGCCGGTTGTTAGATCGACAGATTTCAGCGCGGTGATGGCGGCATCGCTCTGCTCGAAGTCGCCTTCGATCTTGAAATCGAACTGCTCGGCAAATTCGCCCGTCAGGTTAATCCGCGCCCGACGCAGACGAAACCGGTCTTTGAGCGCGCAGACGTCGCCGTCCTCGAAATTCGCCTGAATGAATCCGCCGAGCACGAGTTTGTATTCCGGCCCGGCCGGAGTGACGTAGACAGGTTTCTTCTCTTCTTCGACGGCTGCTTTCTCGACATAGGTTTTGCCGTCGGCAGTTACCTTCGTTTTCGTTTTACCGGCCGGGCCGAGCATCGGATCAAACGAGCTCCGCTGTTTGAGCGCGCTGATTTCGTGTTCCAGCTCGGTGTTGCGTTTCTGCAATTGCTCGACCGCGCGCTCGAGCTTCTCAATCCGCTCGGAATCGGACCCTGTTTGGGCCCGGAGAGACGGAATTGCCGCGAGCAAGGCGACGATGACGGCAACGACACTACGTGAGGCGAATGTGTGGTTCGACATTTGTTTCTCCTTTGTTGAGTAAGGTTTGCTGCAGAGTGACAGCAACCTAGAAAACGATTGTTACAAAGCAATGTCGATGAAGTAACAATCGCGTAACGTTGTAGAGGCGCTAGCCGCGGCGAGGGCCGCTGCAACGCTAGGGCTTCGCCGACGCGCTTGCGGCGGGCGAAGCTGCCGGCGTTATCTTGCCGGCCGGCAAAACGCCTGCGCCTGAATCAGGCGCGAGCGAGGCAACGGGTGAGGGCGATTGCGCCGCGGCGGCGGGCGACGGTTGCGCGGCCGTTTGCTGTTTCAGCAACTCCCGTCGCAGTGCGCTGTTCCCGGCGTTTTTGTGCGCATACAAGATCGACAATGCGAAGGTGAGCGCGAAAAAAAAACCCGCCAGCCAGCCGGTGAATTTCACCAGCACGTTCGTCGTCTGCGCACCGAAGATATTTTCCGTCACTCCCGCGCCAAAGGCCGCGCCGAGTCCTTCGCTCTTGGGCCGCTGCATCAAAATCACCAGCACCATGAGCAGCGCGACCAGCGCCCAGATCGCAAGGAGCACGTTGATCAGGATCGACATTGGAGCCGGCAATATGACTGAGCGCCGCCGAATGTAAACTGGTTGGGCGAGACTCTCTCGAGCCGACGAAAGATCTACGGCTCCGCCGAGCGTTGCCTCACCCGCTGCTTGATCTGGTTCCAGATCCCATCCATTTCGGCCAGCGCGACCTCGCCCAGCTTTTTACCGCGCTCCCGCAGCTCGTCTTCCAAGCGGTTGAAGCGCGTGACGAACTTGTCGGTTGCCGATTGCAACGCGCTCTCGGCGTCGAATCCGGATTTGCGGGCCAGATTAACGACCGCAAAGAGCAAATCGCCGATCTCATCCTCGACGCATTGTCGATCTTTTGAATCGATCGCGCGCTTCAATTCGCCCACTTCTTCATCGACCTTCTCAACGACATCGCGCAGCTCCGTCCAATCAAAGTTGACACGCGCGGCTTTCTCCTGCGCCTTTTGCGCGCGCATCAGCGCCGGGAGCGCGCCGGGCAAACCATCGAGATAATGCTGACTGGCTTTCTCCTCGCGCTTGATCGATTCCCATTGCTTCACCACCCCACCCGAATCGCGCACATTACTGTCGCCAAAAACGTGCGGGTGACGCCGAATGAGTTTCTCCGTCACGTCGCCAGCGACGTTGTCGATGTTGAATTTGCCCGCCTCGCGCGCGATCTCGGCGTGCATCACGATGAGCAGAAGAA
>QHPZ01000146.1 GCA_003219225.1 Verrucomicrobiota bacterium
GCCATGGCGGCAGTCTTCAATCTGACCGGAGCGCTTCTCGGCGGCGCGGTCGCTTCCACGGTCGGGAAGGGTCTGGTCGATACGCAAGTCGTCACGATGGGGACTGTGCTCAGTGCCGTGCTCGCCGCGTTCATCTGGAACATGACGACGTGGTGGTTTGGTTTGCCTTCGAGCTCGAGTCACGCGCTGATCGGTGGGTTGTGTGGCGCGGCCCTCGCCACCGCGCGCGGCAATTGGTCGGTCATCAAGTGGCACGCCGGCCTTTGGCCGAAAGTGATCGTACCGATGATCACCTCGCCGATTGCAGGCTTCGTGCTCGGCGGTCTGGTCATGCTGCTTCTATTCATTATCCTGCACCGGTTCACGCCGTTTTTCGTCCATTCGCTATTTGGCAAACTCCAGATCGTGAGCGCGGCGTGGATGGCGCACAGCCACGGCACGAACGACGCTCAGAAAACAATGGGCATCATTACACTGGCGCTCTTCACCGGAACACAAGCCGGTCGCTTCGAAAACGTGCCGTGGTGGCTCGAATTCTTGCGGACGCCAGTGTTCGTGTTGCCGTTGTGGGTGAAAATAGTGTGCGCCGCGACGATGGCGATCGGCACGGCCGCTGGGGGCTGGCGAATCATCCGCACGCTCGGTCATCGCGTCGTCAAGCTGCAACCGGTTCACGGGTTCGCCGCCGAAACGAGCGCGGCCTTGATCATTCAAGCGGCCAGTATCTACGGCATTCCGCTTTCCACCACGCACGTCATCTCTACTTCGATCATGGGCGTCGGCACGGTGAAACGTTTCAGTGGCATGCGCTGGACCGTCGTCGAACGCATCGTCTGGGCCTGGCTCTTCACTCTGCCCGCCACCGGCCTGCTCGGTTACGCGCTCGAGCGAGCCGTCGGCGCGCTGTGATTTCCGTTTGGCCGCGGAATCGAACTTCCACAGATTTCGCAGATTTTCGCAGAGCGATAAACAGAATCCTCAAATTAATCTGTGTAAATCTGCGTAATCTGTGGATCAAAGATCATTTGGCGGCTTGATTCCAAACTTCTCGAACATGTTTCGGATCCGTTGCCGTTTCTCCGGCGTATCCAGTCGCGCTTCCTCTGGATATTCCGCCCAAAACAGCACGTCCCGGTAATCACGCTTCGCGACGGCCACGAATTCGCACACTTTCTCTTCGTTTCCCGCGCTGAGCTTTAAGATGGCCAGCTGCACCCGCTCGCGTTCCCGCTCATACGGCTCGACGCCGTACGTATCGAGCCGTTCAAGTATGCGCCCACGGAGTTCCTTTGGAAAAGTCGCTTCGATCGCAGCAACAACCTGATCCCGTAAATTCATCGCGCGTACGTCATCCTGAGCGCAAGCGGAGGACGGTGGGGCGTTACACTGATTACATCGTGTAACGAATCCAGTTTAGGTGAGGTCCCTCGTCGTCTTCGCGACTCGGGATGACAGAGTTTTATGTCTTGATCGCGACCCATTCGTTGCGGTCGCGGGAATCGGCTACGGCCTGGACGACGCGCATGTAGCGGATGCCTTCTTCGAAATTCGGACGGGGGCGGACGCGGCCTTTGGATTTGACCGCGGCGATGAAATCGTCTTCCACGCGCCATTCGGTCATCAGCTCGGGCGGAACATCGACATCTTCCAGGTCGCGCGCGCCGTACTTGACCGAGCGGATGCGTTCGTTGGTGAAATCGTAAATCAGCGAGCCGCGGTCGCCATAAACTTCGAGGCAATCGCCGGGCGCGCCGGCATGGACGCCGCTGAACTCGAGCACGCCTTCGACGCCGCTCTCGAATGTGCAGAGGACATTGAGCATGTCGGGAATGATCACCTGATAACCGCGTCGCTCGGCCTGCAGAATTTTCCCGTGCGCGAACACGCCGGTGATATTGCCGAGCCAGCGCTGCAGCACTTCGACATAAAGTCCGAGCGTGAGCACGTTGAGGCCGCTGATCTCGATCTTTTGCCGCCAATGCGCGGGCGCTTCGGGATTGAGATAAGCGTCGGTGAAACTTTGCAGCCGCACATCGTGCAACCGGCCGATGTAATTTTCGGCCAAGAGTTTTTTGATGAGCAGATCCCCGCGCATCCCGAACGGCGGCGGACAAAGCATCGTGACCAGCTCGGGATAACGCTTCGACGCGGCGAGCATCTCGTCCGCTTCCGCGAGATCCATCGCCATGCGCGCCTGACAAAAAACATGTTTACCCGCTTCGAGCGCCGAAACCGTGACCGCCGAATGCATGTAAGGCGGGGTGCCGATCCAGATGATGTCGAGGTCGGGGAGCGCGAGCAGGTCGGCCCAGTTGCGCATC